>CAZTJM010000192.1:0-8225 GCA_964613865.1 uncultured Limnohabitans sp.
CAGTGTTGGCCTTTGGCAGTAAGCATCTGAACAAGCCTGGCAAAGCCTTGGCTTATCTCAGCGAGGCGGCCTATCCGGTATATATCCTTCACATGATCTTCTTGTATCTGGGTTCGGTTTGGATATTTCCCCTTGCTATTCCAGTTCAGTTGCAGTTTCTATTGGTCTTGCTGATCACGCTTGCTGGATGTTTTGGAACCTTCGAGCTGGTGCGAAGAGTCGGATTTCTTAGGCCGTTGTTTGGGTTGAAGCCAATACCGGCAAAGTCAAAACTGCGGAATTCGAAACATCGTGGCGAAACATTAAATCTGCCTGCTCATACCCAAATCACCGATTAAGCGACTAATGCGGTTAAAAAACGACACAATTGGAACCTAACCTATGATTTTGTGCAGCTGGGCTTCTAATCTTGACAATGCCTTTAATGCAGAGTAACAGCAGCCTGTCCGCTGTAGTCCCTTGACCTACCTTTTCTTCACTAGTCCCTCGGTCAGTTCATTCATAGCCTTGACCTTGTACTCAAAGTCACCCTTCAGTGTGTCTCGGTAGGCATGAAGGTTTTCGAGTAGGTCATCAATTTCCTCGGGGAGGACTTCTTCGAGCAACTGTCTCAAGCGCTTGGCAGTCGTGGGCGACTTACCATTGGTGGAGATGGCGATCTTGAGATTTCCCTTGGTCACGATCCCTCCAAGGTAAAAGTCACAAAGATCCGGCGTGTCGGCCACATTCACTAGGAGGAAGCGCTCCTTGGCTTCGTCTCGAATCTGCCGGTTGACGGCTTTGTCGTCTGTGGCGGCGATCACGAGGTGCTTTCCGCCTAGGTATTTCTCGTGATATTCATCCTCGATCAGCGTCACGGTCTCACTTTTTTCCGCCACCTCCAAAAAGGCAGGAATAAATGCTTTTGCCACCACGGTCACCTGAGCCTGAGGGCTGGACTTGAGCAGAAACTCCAGCTTCTCCGTGCCCACATTTCCACCACCGACCAAGAGGACGTTCAATTCGTGGACTTTGAGGAAAATGGGATAGAGATGGTTCATGGTATAAGAATCAAGACGCTGGTAGCAAGATAAGACAGTATTTGGAATTTGATATGTGGACCTGGCAAGGCTAAAGAAAAGACTTCGAAGGATGGATCACTGCCACTGCCTACTAAACACAGGACATTGAAAGACTGTACTACTGCAAACTGCCCACTGCGATCCGATAGACTTCAGCCAATTTTTGGCTTTCCTTCACCACTTCTCCAACGATGATGATCGCCGGAGCTTCAGCTTTGGCTTCTTTCACCCGCTGTTCGATGTCGGAGATGTAACCAGCCACGACCTTTTCCTCTCGAGTAGTTCCGCTCTGTATGATTGCTATTGGCAGCTCGGACTTGCCGCAAGCTTGATAGACTTTCACGATTTCATTTAGCTTTCTTGTACCCATCAAGACCACCACGGTAGCGGTAGACTGCGCCGCCAATGCCAAATCCCTCGATAATTCTCCGGTGGACGTTGTCCCGGTCACTACCCAGAAACTCTCGGAAACGCCTCTTTTGGTCACTGGAATACCAGCGGATGCAGGCACAGCAACCGCCGAAGTAATCCCTGGAACCAACTCTGTGGAAATCCCAAACGACTCGATGTACTCGATCTCCTCCGCTCCCCGCCCAAAGACAAAGGGATCACCGCCTTTGAGCCGAACGACGTGTCCATACTTTTTGGCGAGGCTGACGCAAAGCTGATTGGTGTCCTCTTGGGCTGTGGAGTGCTTGCCTACACGCTTCCCCACAAAGATTCTCAGGGCCGTATCCGGAGCATGCTTCAGCAAAACCGGATCGATCAAAGCATCGTAGAGTACGACATCGGCTTTGTTCAGTGCCAAGACTGCCTTCAAGGTGATCAACTCCGGATCACCCGGCCCCGCTCCGACGAGGGTGACTTTCGGGAAGACGATCGTACTCATGCTTCCACCTCCGCCTCACGATAGGACTTCAACAGACTGTAGATCACCATTGCTTGACTGGCGTAGGCTTTCGCAAAGACTTCACTTGGCTCATGCTGGTTGATTTGATAGACTTTGTCCGCAAAGGTGCCACCCAAATCAATCTTGCCCGTTTGGACATACTTTTCATCAAAGAGGGAAATGATATTGGCGTAGCTGTTGGTGCTGGTATTGTCGCTAAGCAAAAGCGCCTTGGCGGCATTGATCAAGCCTGCATAGTGATGGTAGATGCTGTCGGCCCAACGTCCGTCTTCCAATGCCTGCTGTCCCAGATCGAGTTTTTCCAATGCTTCCAAAAGAAGAGTTGCCACCAAATCGATCACCACGCCGGCGCATTCGCCCACACCTACTGCCACCTCGTAGGCTTCTTGGTTGCCCCAGTCGATCGCATCCGCCTCGGTAGTGGTGGAAGCGTCACTGAGTTCTTTCAGCAGGTCATAGAAATAAATCTGTCCCTGCTGGTCATAGTAGCTGAGGAAATCCTGACCAGCGGCGTTTTTCTCAAAATCCTCGAGCAAAATACGCAACGCTTGAGGGCCTCGTCGGCTGGGGACTTTGGTCACCTTGTCGGCAAATCTTCCATTGCCATCTCCCAAATTTCCCCCGCCTAGAAGAACCTGCAAAGCTGGAATGACCATCTTGCCCGCCTTCATCGACATCCCCTGAAAGCCGATGTGCGCCATATTGTGCTGTCCACAGGCATTCATGCATCCGGAGATCTTGATCACCAGATCTTTGTTTTGCAAATATTGAGGATATTCATCGAGGATCACCTTTTCCAGCTCAGCGGCAATACCGGTGGAGCTGGCGATGCCCAAGTTACAGGTATCGGTGCCAGGGCAGGCTGTGATATCCCCGAGGGTGTTGTAGCCGCGATCCGCCAGTCTGATTTTTTTCAGCTCTTGGTAAAAGAACGGTACCAAGTCCTCCCGAACGTCGCGGATCAGGATATTCTGTCTCAAAGTAAAGCGAACCTCACCAGCGGCATAAGTCTCTACCAGATCTGCCAATGGCCTCGCCTGATCCAAGTAGAAATCACCCAAGGAAACCTTCACGCCTATGGAGACGTAGCCAGCCTGCTTTTGCGGCAGTACGTTAGTCAGCTTCCAAAGCTCAAACTCCAGCCCCAATTCTCCATCAAGCGCTGGGCTCTCTGGATTTGGAAGGGTTTTTCCTGCTTCGTAATCTTCAAAATCCAGCGGATAGCTTTGGAACTTCAGTGCTTTTCTTTCCTTTTCCACCAGTTCCAAGAAGGCTTCAATACCCAAGTCTTTCACCAGAAATTTCATCCTCGCCTTATTTCGTCTGGCTCTCTCTCCATGACGGTCAAAGATCCGAAGGACCGCCTCAGTGAATGGGATGATCTGGTCTGTCGCCACGAAGTCCGAGATCACATCGGCATGCCGCGGCTGTGACCCCAAGCCACCTCCGAGCAAAACCTTGAAACCTCTGACCTGCTGCCCATCCACTTCTTTGATCTTGGGGATAAAGCCCAAGTCATGGAGATAGCTCAGCGCATTGTCTTCGTCTGAAGAAGAGAAGGACATTTTGAATTTTCTCCCCATCTCTTGGCAGATCGGGTTTCGGAGAAAATATCGGAAGGTCGCGTCCGCATAGGGAGTCACGTCAAAAGGCTCCTTGGGATCGATGCCCGCAGTTTCGGACGCGGTGACGTTCCTGACGGTGTTGCCACAGGCTTCTCGCAGGGTCACATCGTCCTTTTCCAACTCTGCCCATAGCTCAGGCGTCCTGTCCAAGCTGACGAAGTGGATCTGGATGTCCTGGCGGGTAGTGATGTGGAGACGGCCAATCGAATACTCCTCCGACACGGCACAGATTCGTCGCAGCTGAGCTGAGGTGGCCCGGCCATAAGGCAGCTTGATGCGCACCATCTGAACGCCCGGCTGGCGCTGTCCATAGACTCCACGTGCCAATCGAAGGCTGCGGAATTTTTCCTCGTCTATCTTTCCCTCCCGAAAGAGGGTTATTTTACGCTCCAAGTCAAGAATATCTTTCTCTACAATCGGATTTTCAAGTTCAGTTCGAAAGCTTTGCATGGCTGTAATAGGTTTTTCCCAAAAAGGGTTGGCATTTTTTCTTTTTGTCAAAAATCCCCAGATCCAGCTGGAAGACCGAAGTCCGAGGAAGGTAGATTGCCAGACTCGGCGTGAATAGGTCAAGTCTGGCTTCTTGATACTAGATACTATTCAATAAAGCCCACACTGACCGTGTCGTAACTTCCCTCGTCAATCAAAATAAAGGCCCCGTTGGATTTACTGTTTTGGTAGGAATCAAAATGGATAGGCTTGCTGAGCCGGAAATGCACCCGGCCGATGTCGTTCAATCTGAGCTGATCGGCCTCTTCGGTTCCGGTAAAATCCGTATGGATTCTGGATTCGATCTGGTCTACCTTGGCTAAGACGCGGTTGACACCGTGCTGAAGGATATATTTCCCCCCCACTTTCAGTGCTTTGCTGTTGACTTGGCATAGCGTAGCGGAAATGGCCTTCTCGCTGCTCGGTTCTTCGCCTGCTCTGACGATCATATCGCCTCTACTGCAATCTACCTCGTCCTCCAAGGTGATCGTCACCGAAGCTCCAGCGGCGACCCATTCCAGTTTTTGGTCAAAAAACTCGATGCTTTTGATCTTGGACTGGTTGCCGGAAGGCAGGACGGTTACTTCGTCGCCTACCTTCAGACTGTGTCCGTGTAGCTTGCCGGAAAATCCGCGGAAGTCGTGGTAAGCTTCCGTCTTGGGACGGATCACATACTGCACGGGGAATCTCGCCACAGAGCTCTCCTGGAGATCTTCAGGCTCGAGGATTTCCAGATGGTCCAGCAGCGTGTTGCCTACATACCAAGGCATGTGTTCAGACTTTCTGGTTACATTTTCCCCTTTCAAGGCAGAAACAGGGATGAAGGTAATCTGATCCTCGTGGAAGTTGCTTTTCTCCACCAAGGCATCGAAGTCGCTTTTGATTTTCAGGAAAACATCCTCGCTATAGTTCACCAGATCCATCTTGTTGATGGCAACGACTACGTGCGAAATTCTCAGCAAGTTGCTGATGAAAAAGTGGCGATAGGTCTGCTCGATCACGCCTTTTCGGGCATCAATGAGGATGACCGCCACCTGTGAAGTGGAGGCTCCGGTGACCATGTTTCGGGTATATTCCACGTGGCCGGGAGTGTCGGCTACGATGAAGTTGGTCTTATCCGTATTGAAATAGATGTGCGCCACATCAATAGTGATGCCCTGCTCTCGCTCAGCTACTAGGCCGTCAGTGGCTAGGGAAAAGTCCAGGTAATCGTAGCCCCGTTGCTTGGAGTTCCGCTCGATGGCCTCGATCTTGTCGGTGGTCAGGGAGTTGGTATCGTAGAGCAAGCGGCCGATCAGGGTGCTTTTGCCGTCATCCACGGAGCCTGCCGTGGCGATTTTGATGAGTTTTCTGCCTTGTATATCCATTGTTTCAATTCTTTGTCAACGGTCGACGGACTACTGTCCTCGGCCTTTTCGTAAATCCTGTTTCGTAAATCGTAAATCAAAAGTATCCGACTTTCTTCCTCGTCTCCATGGCCGCTTCGGAGCGCTTGTCGTCGATGCGGGCGCCGCGCTCGGAGATCGTGGACAGCCTGATTTCGGACACCACGTCATCGAGAGATACTGCCTCTGAAAGAACAGCCGCAGTGCAAGTCATGTCCCCCACGGTACGGAAGCGGACCATCTTCTCCACCACTTCCTCATGCGCTTCGCGAAACACATGCTCGTTGGCAGTCCATATCATGCCGTCTCGGAAAAAGACCTCTCGCTTGTGGGCAAAGTAGATACTCGGGATGGCGATACTTTCGGTGCGGATGTATTCCCATACGTCGAGTTCGGTCCAGTTGGAGATAGGGAAGCAGCGCACGTTTTGACCCACGTGGATTTTGCCATTCAGCATGTCGAAAAGCTCCGGACGCTGGTTTTTCTCGTCCCACTGCCCAAAGTCATCGCGAACGGAAAATACACGTTCCTTGGCACGGGCTTTCTCCTCGTCCCTTCTAGCTCCTCCGATACAAGCATCAAACTTGAACTCCTCGATGGCATCCAAAAGTGTGGTGGTCTGCAGCGTATTTCTGCTCGCATAGCGGCCGCGCTCCTCACGCACCTTACCTTGGTCAATGGAGTCCTGTACGTTTCTTACGATAAGCTCGAGACCAAGCTCCTTCACCAAGCTGTCGCGAAACTCGATGGTCTCCGGGAAGTTGTGTCCTGTGTCCACATGGAGTAGAGGAAAAGGGATCTTTGCCGGGAAAAAAGCCTTTTGGGCTAGTCTGACCAAGGTAATTGAATCTTTCCCTCCGGAAAATAGCAAGACAGGGCGCTCAAACTGCGCCGCCACTTCCCTCAGGATGTGGATCGACTCTGCCTCTTTGGGATTAGGTATGAATAGGTTCTCCATTTTATTTACGAGTTACGAAGTGCGATTTACGAGGTAAAAAGAACTTCAGTCCGATAATTCTTATGTCTTGCGTCTTAGATATAAATTCTTATTTGGCATGCAGTCCGCACTCCTTTTTGGAGTCCTCCCACCACCAGCGTCCGGCTCGGGGATCTTCGCCCGGGAAGATTGCCCGGGTGCAGGGTGCGCAGCCTATGCTGATAAAGCCTTGGTCGTGAAGTGGATTATAAGGAATATTGAGTTCGTTGATGTAGTTAATCATCTGGTCAAAAGTCCAATCCAACAAGGGGTTATATTTGAGAATTTGGTTGGCTTCGTCCCATTCCACACGTTTCATTCCGCCTCGGTTGGCACTCTGCTCGGCTCGAAGCCCCGTAACCCAAACCTGATTGCCGGCCAAGGCTTTCTTGAGCGGCTCGACTTTGCGGACGTAGCAGCAGGATTTTCGGTTTTCTACTGACTCGTAGAAGCCGTTAATTCCAATTTCAGATACCAGTTTTTCTACCGAGGAAGTCTCAGGATAGTAGACTTTGATACGGGTTTTGTATTTGCTCTCGGTACGGGCGAGCAGGTCAAGCGTCTCCGGAAACAGGCGTCCGGTATCCAAGGAAAAAATCTGAATCGGAAGGTTTTGCGAAGCGATCAACTGGGTGATTACTTGATCCTCCTGCCCCAAGGAGGTGGAAAAAACCACCTTGCCAGGAAACAGCTCAGCAATCAAGGCCAATCCCTCCCCAGCGCTCAGGGAGTTGAGTCTCAACTCAAGATCGGATGTATTCAGGCTTTGGCTCATCGATTTTATTTTTTGTTGCATTTTCCCATACGCGCTCATGGAAATAATAGAGGATGATCTTGGAAAAAACCTCCACTGATCCTATCGATACCGCCATGACGAGCTGCCCGGTGATAAAATAGGAAATCACGATTGTGTCCAAAGTACCTACGATTCTCCAGGAGATAGACTTAAGCAGGCTTTTGGCATTACTGTCTTTCCCCGCTTTGGGAGAAAAAAACTTCTTTGCGATTTGGTCTATAAACATGGCTCTCTATACGGATGGGAAAAACAAAAGTATGTAATCCCTATATATTTTATAGAGTTTATGGCGAAAAAATTTTACTCCCCGTCCAGAATATCTTGCAAAGACTTGTTTTCCAGTATTTTGAGTGTTTCATCCCGGACTTGCGCCATCACTTTGTTGATACCGCATTGGACTTCACTTTTACATTCGGCGCAGGGTTCGTAGTAGTTGAGGCTTACGCAGGGTAGCAGGGCGATGGGCCCGTCCAGCAATCGAATGATGCGTGAAAGAGGAATTTCTTTGGGCTCTTTGATGAGATAGTAGCCTCCTCCTTTGCCCTTTTTGCTGCCCAGGTAGCCCGCCTTTCGCAGTTCGAGAAGAATATTTTCCAGAAACTTGTGTGAAATGCCGTGCTCTTCGGCAATGTCTTGGATCAACACAGTTTTGTTTTCCCGATGCTTGCCGAGATAGGTAAGGGCATGCAGGGCGTACTTGGTTTTTTTGGATAGCATGATCAAAAATACGAGAAAAAGACAAATAGCCTAGTACGTGAGTGGGGAATTGAGAGTGGGATTCCCCGCTTTCAAAGCGTTTGTCGACGGGGGCAAAATCCAAGATCTAGCTATTCTTTCCGCCGGGAACGCAATAATTCATGAAGTCGAACATGAGGGGTGTCCACGAATAGACATACTGAACATTCGTTTATTCCAATTACATAGTCATTGGTGTATAGGCCCCTTAAATAGTCGGACGTGATTATTGGTTAAAACCTGTAAAT
>CAZTJM010000193.1:0-8153 GCA_964613865.1 uncultured Limnohabitans sp.
CCCATGAAAAAATCAATCCTTTTTTTGACCCTCTTTTTGACGGCTGTCGTCGTATCAAAGGCGCAGCAAACCAACACTTGGACCTCAGCCATGCATGAGGTCAAATTCGTCTCCTCCGATTCCAAAGAAGTCACAATGAGTGTCGACCCAGGATTTCAGTATGCTGATTTACAGCAGGAAGACCGTCTTTTTCGGCTGTTTTTTCACAAAAACAACGCAATTATCAAAAACGCAAGGATCGTCGACCAGCATTCCAAACTGGTTGTAGCCAAAGGCAGAGGGAGCTATTTTTGGGGATCGGCAAGGTTTGAATTCGTCAACGGGGAAAAAATCAGTGTGAAAAGAATCCGCAGTGCAAACGGCTATGAGATTGTTGGTCCCTATGGCCCGCTGTTTCGGGTCGAAAACTACGGGATCAGTCCGGTCCCGACGCTGAATGAGCTGGATTTCCTGACTCAGGCCTTTTACGTTTTCGATCAAATCAAAACTACCCAAAAACCTCCATCTGACGTGACTTACTATTTTACTCCTGCCACCACTTACAATTACAACCAGTGATTGGTAGCTTTACCGAAAAAAGTATGGCCAAGGCGATCTCCCAATATTTCAAGCGGGTTTTTGACGACTATCAGGTGTTGGTGATGGTTAATCCGAACGAATTCACAGGCATAGAACTCATTGTCCATCCTGACGGCCGGATCGAAAAGACCGAGATGGAGTTTGACGAAGAGATTTTTGAGGATTTGGAAGTGGATGAGTTCCAACCTTGCAGTCCTTTGGAGTTCCAGCTATATCTGGCAAAGGCATGAGCTACTGAACCCGGAACCACTGCCTTTCACTTGACATAGACGCTTACTTCACTTTCATCTTCGCACTCAGCCAGCATTTCGATTGAGCTTTTGTGGGTGACGGGGTGCTTCTTCTCTGGCAGTAGGGACGCAAGCGGAACCAACACAAACCTCCGCTTCGCAAGGAAGGGATGGGGCACTTTGAGCAGGCCAGTATCCAAGATCCGGTCGCCAAAATACAGAATATCAATATCCATGGTCCGGTCCCCCCAGTGCTCATCCCGCTTTCTGCCGAGATTCTTTTCTATCGCCTGAATAATCCTCAAGACCTCCTCCGGATTCTTTTCGGTCAAGATTACCGCGATTTGGTTCAGAAAGTTCCCCTCGGCGACACCTCCCCAAGCGCCAGTTTCGTAGATATCCGATAGCTTGGTCACGTCAAACTGATCCCGCAAAGCCTCGACCGCCTGAGCCAATAAAAATTCCCGGTTGCCCTTGTTTCCGCCCAAACTCAATACTGCTTCCGTATACATCACTTGTAGCCTTAGGATTGTAAAGGTCAGTCAAAAAAGGCTAATTTAGAGCCCAAATTCAAATCGCATGAAATTTCTTGGCAATGTGTTGGCCGTCATAGTCGGCCTTTTCATATTCTCGATTCTCGGTTTTCTCCTCTTTTTTGGCATTGTAGGCATGATTGCCGCGTCCTCGGAGAAGGAAGTCTCAGTGAAAGAAAATACTGTTCTTCACCTGAATCTTAACGGCCGGATGCTGGTCGAAAGAACGGCGGAGGACGAGTTTGACCTCAGCGCATTCGGAAATCCTTTTGGAGGTGATCTCAATGCGGGATTGGTCAACCTGAAAAAGGCAATCTCGGAGGCGAAAACCAATGAAAACGTCAAAGGCATCTACCTGAATGCAGGCCTGATAATCGCCGGACAGGCCAATCTCTTGGAGCTCAGGGAGGCACTGATCGACTTCAAAGATTCCGGCAAATTTATCCTCGCTTACGACGAAGCCTATTCAGAGGGAGGATACTTCCTTGCCTCCGCGGCAGATGAGGTCTTCTTGAATCCCATGGGAGCGATAGACTTCAACGGCTTCTCTTCAGAAGGAATTTTTCTGAAAGGACTTTTTGACAAAGTGGGAATCAAGCCTGAGGTCTTCCGCGTCGGCGAGTTCAAAAGTGCGGTGGAGCCTTTTATCCTTGAAAAAATGAGCCCCGAAAACAGGCTACAAACCCAGTATTTCCTCAATGACATCAATGATTTGGCGGTTTCCAAAATCGCAGAATCCAGAAAGATTGCACTGGACAGCCTAAAAAAGATCAACTCGGAAATGCTGGTGAGAAAAGCTGAAGATGCGGTTACCTATGGCCTGGCAACTGCCTTAGCCTATGAGGATGAGGTCCATGCCAAACTCCGCGAAAAACTCGGGCTTACAGAGGATGACGAGATCCCAACAATCAACGCAACAGATTTAGGCTCCTTGGCAAAATCTACCAATATCACTTCCAAAAACCGAATTGCCGTCATTATCGCAGAAGGGGATATCGTAGGCGGTGATGTGGACGGAGCATTGAGCTCGGATAAATTTGCACGGGAAATCCGCAAGGCCAGAAAAGACGACAACATCAAGGCTATCATCCTCCGAGTGAATTCGCCAGGCGGCTCCATCGTCGCCTCGGACGTGATCTGGCGGGAGATGACCGAGGCCAAGAAAGCCAAGCCTTTGATCGTCTCCATGGGTGAAGTTGCAGCTTCGGGGGGCTACTACATCTCGGCTCCAGCCGACACGATCGTGGCCCAACCCAATACCATTACCGGTTCCATCGGGATTTTTGGACTCTGGTTCAATGTACAGGAATTGCTCAACGAGAAACTCGGGGTGACCACCGACGCGGTCTCCACCGGGCAGCTGTCCGACTTCATGAATCCAACCCGGGAGCTGTCTGAAGTAGAACGGACCATTATCCAGCAAAATATAGAAGAAGGCTATGAGACGTTCATTTCCCGGGTGGCGGAAGGCCGAGGCATGCATCCCGACTCCGTCAAAAAAGTGGCATCGGGACGAGTGTGGACAGGCACACAAGCCAAGGAGCGCGGCCTAGTCGATGTATTGGGCGGCCTGAATACAGCGATCAAAATAGCTGCGGACAAACTGGATGCTGGCGATGACTTTCGCGTGGTGTATTATCCAGAACAAAAAACCTGGGTTGAAGAACTCATGAGCGACTTTGGAGACAAAGTAGAGCTCAAAGTCCTGCAAGCCCAGCTTGGAGAAAACTTCCCTCTCATCCAAAAGATCAAAAACATTCAGAATTACCAGGGCATTCAGGTGAGAATGCCTCAGGACATTGTGATCAAGTAGAAAAGATTCTACCAGCCACTTTGAAAAGCCCTCCCTCACCGGAGGGTTTCTTATTTCTGCACTATCCAGATTTAGAAAAGGAGGCATAATCAAAAGACGGTCTTGCAAAGCCTCCGTGTACCACTACTTCTGCATCTCGCTAATTTTTCTAGGCTGTAGATTCGCTTTTCTCACCAGCCTTCTCGCTTCCGCTACCCTTAAAAAGCTTATTTTTAGGAATTCACCCAATCTCGGAAAACATAATCCAGCAGCTATGAAAAAAATCCTTTTGTGCGCTCTCGTGATATCTCTCACCTATCTATCGTCCCAAACGACCATGGCTCAGACCGTTTTTGAAAAGCAAACGGTCTCAGACCTTAACAAGACACCAAATTATGTCTTTGGAGTAAGTGATGAAGATGGCCTGAAGGGAGCCTTATCCATGTATGACATTCTGGTGGAAAATGGAGTCCAGGTCGAAAATTTCGAAGTGGTGGTCAAAGGCCAGGTGGTCAAGACGCTGGTGAAGGGATCTGAGCTGGAAAGCTACTTTGAAAGATACAAGGGAAAAGTCCGCGTGAGCATCTGTAGCATCGCCATGAAAAGACTAGGTGTCACAGAGGAACAGCTTTTTTCAGGCCTAGACGTAGTGGAAACATACACCATCCTAATCTTACAACTTCTGGCATTGGGCTACATTTCCATGCAGTATTGAACATTTTGGTAGGAGAAAAACAAAAAAGCTTCCAGTTTTCACTGGAAGCTTTTTACCTGGTGACCTCGTCAGGATTCAAACCTGAAACCTCCTGAGCCGTAATCAGGTGCTCTATTCAGTTGAGCTACGAAGCCGAATTGGTTTGCAAAGGTATCCATAATTCTGTTTTTTGCAAATAACCGCCGCCAAGAAAATTTACCAGGCAAGCTTCATCCTGCTTAAACCTTAAGAATAATTAAGATGGCCAAGGGGGTAAATCCTTTTGGATTTCATATTTTTGCCCACATTCCACTGATTTGAATTCTCGTTGATGAAAAAATTATTTACGCTGTCTCTCGCAATCTTGGCTTTCCATTTTGTGCAGGCACAGGAATCCGAAACTAAACCAAGAACTCCAATCGGAGGCCGTCCCAATATCCCCAGTGATCTTAATTTCGAATTTGGATTTAACCAACTCACCAACCGACCTTCTGAAATCGGCGTGGATTTCATCGGTTCCAGGACCTTCAACATGTCCTATCAGGTTCCAGTTTATCTTTTTGGAAAAGGCTCGGGATTTACGCTAAACCCGGGTTTGGGAGTCGGCTCGGACAAGATTGCTTTCAAAAACAACGAGAACCTCTTCACAAATGCCACATTGGGAGCCAACTCTTCGGAGCTTAAGGACATCACCGACGTGTATGGAGAAAATATCCTGATCAAGTCCAATAATTTCGCAGCCAACTATCTGGAGATCCCAATCGACCTGAGATACCATCTCAACAAAAACAACTACAGCAAAAGTTTTAGATTCAGCGTGGGTGGAAAAGTAGGCTTTCTATACGAGGCCCATACCAAAGTAAAGTATGAATCCGCCGCCTATGACAAACGAAAAATCAAGGATAGCCAAGGCTACGGTCTGGAAAAGATCCGGTACGCCATCTCTGTCAAAGCTGGCTCTCCAGGCTTCTACGTTTGGGGAAATTTCTACCTGAATGACATGTGGGAAAAAGGACGGGGTCCTTATGCTACCCAGGCAAGCCAGCTGAATTTCGGCCTTGCGGTCACCGTGTTCTAAAAAGCGCCTGAACCGAGCCAAACTTCACCAAAAGACTCTCTCCTCAAGACCTACACGATCCGGCAAACCGGATCGTTTTTTATGCCCAAATCCAGTTGAAGCCAAGCCAACAAACCAAAAAACCAACTACCAAGCCGGTATAAATTTCGGTAGGCTTGTGGGCCTGAAGAAAAAGTCTCGAAGAGGCCACAATGCCGCAAAGCAACAGAACACCCAAAAGCGGGTACAACACTTCAAATGTCGGGAACTTCCTGCCCAGAACCAGCACCACAGCCAGCAGTCCTCCCAACCCGATCATATGGGCCGAGATTTTCCAGAAAAAACTCACCACCGCCAACAAGACTACAGCTATGCAAATGACCATCATCCCAAGCCAAAGAATTGGATCGAGGTCTGTCTTTTGCTGCAGAAACCAAGTGGTGAGCAGAAAATAGAGTGCGGTGATGGTAAAGGGAAGCTTGCGGTCCTTGACCTCAGGCATGTGGAGACTCTTGACCGTGCCGCTTAGGCGAAACCCAATGATCGTAACCATCGGAATCAATAAAGTGGAAAGGACGATCAAAAGGAAAATCCTATATTTGAACTCCTCGGGTATGCTGGTGGCTTGCGGTACGGCAAACAAAAGCAGTCCGAAAACCAAAGTCGGCATGAGCAAAGGTTGAAAAACCGCTGTTATCAGCAGGGCAATCGATCTCAGCACTACAGTTCCTTTCTTAGCCTTGCCACTGGAATCTGCAGCTGTTCCCTATATTTTGCCACTGTTCTTCTTGCGATGTTGTAGCCTTTTTTGTTCAGCATCTTCACCAATTTGTCGTCGGAAAGTGGGCGTTTCTTGTCCTCCGCGTCAACCATTGCCTGAAGCACGGATTTTACCTCGCGGTTACTTACATCTTCCCCGCTGTCTGTGGCTATGCCTTCGGAGAAAAAGTATTTCAACGGATAAACGCCAAACTCTGTCTGAATGGCCTTGCTGTTTGCCACTCTGGACACAGTGGAGATGTCCATGTCTATCCTTTCCGCTATGTCTTTCAGGATCATCGGGCGAAGGTTGGTTTCATCTCCATCTATGAAAAATTCCCGCTGGTAGTTGAGGATTGCTTCCATGGTCCGCAGAAGTGTATTTTGCCGCTGCTTGATCGCATCGATAAACCACTTTGCCGAATCCAACTTCTGCTTGACAAAGGTGACGGTATCTTTCAGCTTCTTGTCCTTTTTGTCACTCTTGTCATAGGCATCAAACATCTCTGCGTAGGACCGCGATATCCTCAGCTCCGGTGCATTTCTTGAATTTAGACTTACCTCCAGCTTCCCTCCCGTGTTTGTCAAGATAAAATCCGGGATAATGTACTGGGTCCGCACCAAGCCATCGGAGGTTCCGCCTGGTTTGGGATTGAGCCTCGTGATCAGGTTGACGGCATCTTTGATTTGATCCTCGTCGAGATCGAGACGCTTTTGGATCTTTGAGTAGTGCTTCTTGGTAAACTCGTCGAAACATTCCTGTACAATCATCAAGGCGTGCTGCACCACTTGATCATCGGGATGTTCTTTGCGTTCCAGCTGGATTATAAGGCATTCCTGCAGACTGCGGGCGGCTATGCCCGCCGGATCAAAATTCTGGATCTTGCGGAGGATCTCCTCCATTTCGTCAATATCAGTCTCGATATTCTGGCTGAAAGCAAGGTCATTGATGATCGCCTCTAGGTCCCGCCTGATATATCCGTCATTTTCTATGCTTCCGATCAGCTGTTGGCCGATCATTTTCTGGCGCTCGTCGAGCTTCAAGAAGCTGAGCTGGGATATCAGCTGCTCATGGAGTGAGGCCTGGGAGGAAATCGGTATTTCGCGGTCTTCGTCGTCCGCATTGTAGTTTCCGTCACCCTGCATCTTATATCCGCTATACTCATCATCGAGATAGTCGTCCAGATTGACCTCACTATCCTCCCGTGCCCGATCTTCCTCGTAAGAATCCTCGAAGTCATCCTCTTGGGTTTGTTCGGGCTCTTCATCTTTTCCCTCCTCCAAGGCAGGATTTACCTCAAGCTCTTCTTCGATCCTGGCATCCAGCTCTGCAGTAGGTACTTGGAGCAGTTTGATAAACTGGATTTGTTGGGGGGAAAGCTTCTGGGAAAGGGACTGACTAAGATTAAGCTTTTGCATGTAAATGAGATAAAACCTGCTACTGGGTGTTAAAAAAAGCTTTTTCATCCGAAAAAGCCCGTGAATCAAATTTAGGAAAAAGAGGCAAATTTTTGATAAAAAGGTGATTTAATCGTTTTTTTGCATTCCACTGAAAAACGACCGGAAAAGCATTTTTTCCAGCATAAACAATCTCCAATGGCATTCAACAAACGGGTCAAAATCAAGGCCGTCCTGGACCAAAATCTGATCGGACGAGAAATCACCCTAATGGGGTGGGTACGCACCAAAAGAAGCAACAAAAATGTTTCTTTTATTGCCCTCAACGACGGTTCCATCATCACCAATTACCAGGTTGTTGCAGATCCAAATCTGATCTCCGAGGAGATTTTGAAAAAGTGCAGCACGGGAGCTTGCCTGAAGGTCAGCGGAATAGTCGTCGAATCCCAAGGTGCCGGCCAATCTTCCGAGCTCCACGCCAAATCAATCGAAATCCTCGGTGAAGCCGATCCGGAGAAATTCCCGCTTCAGCCCAAAAAACATTCCCTTGAGTTCCTCAGGGACATTGCTCACCTCCGCATGCGCACCAATACCTTTGGCGCGGTGTTCCGGGTCAGGCATGCATTGGCCTTTGCCGTCCACAAGTATTTCAACGATCGTGGCTTTTTCTATATCCACACCCCCATTATCACCGCTTCGGATGCGGAAGGGGCTGGGGAAATGTTTCGAGTGACCACTCTAGACCTGAAAAACCTCCCAAAAGACGAGGCAGGGGGAATTGATTTCAAGCAGGATTTCTTCGAAAAAGAAACCAATCTGACTGTTTCCGGTCAGCTCGAAGGTGAATTGGCAGCTATGGCCCTAGGTGAGATCTACACTTTTGGCCCAACCTTCCGTGCTGAAAACTCCAACACCACCCGCCACTTGGCGGAATTTTGGATGATTGAGCCGGAGATGGCCTTCTACGATGCCGAAGACAACCAAAACCTGGCCGAAGACTTCCTGAAATATGTCATCAACTATGCCTTGGAAAACTGCGCCGAAGACCTGCAATTTTTGGATCAGCGCGCAGCCGAAGAAGAGAAAGCCAAGCCAGCCGAACAGCGTGCCG
>CAZTJM010000194.1:0-8113 GCA_964613865.1 uncultured Limnohabitans sp.
ATCCCCAAAAGCATATCGATAAAAAGCATCGGAATACCGTCTGAGATAGACATCCACACCGATCGAGGAGTTTGCCATGATGGAGATGGCCCCCTTCTCTGGCGTGATCACCCAATCTTCACCCTGCGTGTAGGTAGTGGTGAAAGCGCTTCCATAGTCGCAGCCATTAAAGAGCATGATGGGGTATTTTCCCTTGTTGGCATAGCCAAGCGTCGGGTCGGAAGCAAAGCCAATCTCGATGTCAATCACGGTGGGCGAGCCATGTCCGAAAAACGTCAGCATGCTTCGGCCTTCATTGAGGTCTCCGGAGATATCGATCACCTCGACGACCGAATTGGATCGTTTACGATAGGTAGTCACATTCCCACCCAAAAATGGCCCCTCGGCGATGGCCTTAAAACCATTCAAAAATCCAAAGTAGCGTTCCAACTCAAACTCAGAAACGCCCCCGCTGAGGTGGACGAGTTCCTTTTGCCAAGGTTCAGTGACCCCGACCTGGTCCTTTTCTATGGCCTTATCCAAGTAGTCCGCGACCTGCTGGGAATTTTTGGCCGGTATGCGTCCCACTGCCATCGCAGGAAGCTCGGGGTTTTCGGGATCGATATCCAGCACGTACACATTGTCTGAGAAAGGATACCCTCCGACGGGTATCAAGTCCTGAAAAGCAAAAGCCTGAGGCGCCTTGCGGTAGAACACATTTTGGTTGTTGAGCCTCGCCTGGGAATAAATAGCGAGTGATCGTGCCGCCAAAAACAGGTGGGTAGGTTTGTGAACCGGATAGTAGGCTTTCAAAAATTGCTGCAGCGCAACCGGCGACTTTTCCCCAAAAGCAAACTGGTCGTAAAGCTCCTCCATTCTTACCACGAGCGTATCAAAGCCACCGCCCAAAGCTGAGGCCCGGTGCTCCGCATATTTCCTGAGCGGATTGGGATATTTCGAGCTGGGCTTTTCCAACTCCCGGTGTCCCACGAGAATATAATTTGCCGGCTGGGCAAGGTAGTTCCTAAATTTGACCGCTTGCATCGTTCCTACCAGATTCAGGCTTTGCTCAGGCTGAATCCAGATTTTGCTGGGCTGTTCCGGCACGGATGCCGTGAAATTCATGGTTGTGCCCGACTTCGACACCAACACCTTTTTGGCGTTGAACCTATCAGAAACATCCACGGCCACGTAGTTTTGCTGGACTTGGGCAATCACTGTTCTTTGATTTCCAGCGGGAAAGTTCATGAGCCTGGCGGTAAAATCCCCGTTTTGGATAGGCCTTCTATAGGTGATTTTCGCATAGGCAATAGACAGGTTGTCCACCGATTCCGGGCCCTGAGGGATTACTTTGACCACCAAAGTGCCGTTTGCATTGAAGTCGCTCATCTGCAAGTCAAGCGTGAGCTGGGGGCTTTCGTAGCCGGTGAAACTGGCCTGAGTCAATGCCCTCTGTGTGCCAGTAGCCGGTCCTGCGCTGATCGCCGCAAGGTGCGGATGGACGGACCTGCCCACGAGGCCTATCTCCAGCTTAGCAGCTCCAGCGTTGAGCACCGTACCGAGATTGGAAAAGACCAAGTCCCGGGCGGATCCTTTGGTGATTTGAGTTCCCATCCAACCTTCCCCTTGGTCGTAGGTCGAAAGTCTAAAACCCAACGCATATTCCGCACCTAGGGAAAACTGATCTGATAGCACCTGCAACTGCTCCGTCTCGAAACTGCTCGCCTGAGGCAAATTTCCGGCAGGCACAGCACGCTGGCTCATCCGCTTGCCGGGAGTACCCGGAGTGACTGTCAAGAAAAAGGCCGTTGTATCGGTGTAGAGGTTATAGTAAGGATTGGGAACGGCTGGCAATTTGGAATACAGCTTTTTGTCCAGCTCCGCGTCGTTTCTTATCCCATAGAAATCGATGAAGTCCTGAGGATCGATCTTGCCGTCGCCCTCGCCCTCCACATGGATTGCCACTTCCTGTCCACGGTGATAGACCCTGATCATCCGGGGATCCACGCTGGACGTGTTGATTCCCGAGGCCTGAAGTGATTCGGCGGAGATTCGGTAGATCCCGTCTTGGGCTGTCGGGATCTTATAGTAAGTCAGGGAATAGTCATACCAAACCGGAATTTGTGCCCGAACTGAGGATACCGCAAAGATCAAAAGGAGGAAACCAAGCAGGTTCTTTTTCAGGCTC
This sequence comes from uncultured Limnohabitans sp., assembly GCA_964613865.1. GTDB lineage: Bacteria > Bacteroidota > Bacteroidia > Cytophagales > Cyclobacteriaceae > Algoriphagus. The sequence goes on from CAZTJM010000194.1 coordinate 2,168, forward strand.
ATCTTTCCCATGAATTAAACTTCCTAAAATCATCGGCCAGCTTTTCAAGGCTAACCTTGACGCTGAAAATATGTGAATAGGGACTCTCCGACACATCCCCTAGATCCGAGAGCGCATAGTCGATCTGAAATCTCTCGCTCAAAATCACCCCAAGTCCTACTGCAGGCAAAAAATTCAGCGACTCGTTGCCCTGAAAATCTTTGATGTATTGGAAATTGCTGACTCCTCCACGGATAAAAGCCAAGTTTTTGAATCCAAGCTCTAATCCAAACCTGGGATCAATGCTGAAAGCTGAGGTCGAAATTAGGGTATTCCTTGCTCCATCAAAAGTCGTCTCCAAGTCCAACGCAGTCAGTAGAGAAAACTTCTCTCCAAACTTCCAATCGTACGCGATGCTGGCTATGGCTTTGGGAAGGGTGATTTCCACAGTGTTCAGCGGAATTTCATTGTTAGTCTGAGAGTAGATGTCCCGAACCAAGTCTGCGTCATGTGTCCAAGCGTTGTAGGTTGTCGTGATATCCCGCACCATCAGGCCGAGGGTCATCCGTTTGTGCAAATAAATACCGCCGACATCCAACCCAAATCCCCACGCCTGCGCAAACTTGCCGACATTACGGTGAATGACTTTGGCATTTGCGCCGACTTTGAGCTTCTCAGAGATATCCCTGGCAAAACTCAACAGTAAGGCATAATCCGCCGCATTGAAAAACTGGATGTTATTGTAGTTGATTGCACCATTGGCATCGTAGAGGAAGCGCGTATCCGGAATGTCGTCCACACCGAATCGGATCAGCGATGCGGCAATCTGGTTTTGATTGCCCAGCGGAGTACTGAATCCCAGATAGTCGTATTGGGCAATGCCGGCAAAGTATTCGGCATGCATCAGGGAAAATTCGTACTCATGCCGGATCGCGGTCAATGCGGCGGGGTTCCAATAGGCGGCAGTCACATCGCGAACGGCTCCGACCTGAGCTCCTCCCATGCCCAAGGCTCTGGCTCCTACGCCTATGCTCAAAAACTCATTGGAATACTTGGGAGTAAAATCCTGCGAGAAAACCTCCCCCATCCAGGCAGCCTGGAAAATGAAAAGGGAAAGCAGGATCGAAAATCTGTTTTGGCTCATTTCTTCGACAAAATAATCCAAATTCAAAAACCCCTTGCATTCCCTGCGATTTTTAATTGAACTAAGGGAGCGTTGCTGTACATCTTCGGACACTTTTATGTCACATACATGGACATTTCTGCGACCGACTAAAATTCCCGAAGAATCCATCCAAAAAAATCCCAGTTTTTGCCGATTCCAAGAATCGCCTTTCTGGGGCGAATTAGGCCCTTTTACCAGAACAATGGCATACCAATCGCCTCGCTTTGGCAAGGAATTATGCAATACAAGGTAGCTTGGAAAACTTTGGTACCATTTTTCTTTTATGGTGGGCAAGTGAAACGCATCTCATGCTCGGCAAGGGCACTTAATCACCATACCATGAACGTCGCCAACACACAGATTCAAATGCGCAAAGGACTCTTGGAGTTTTGCGTGTTGCACATCATCTCCCGGGGCGAGGTCTACACTTCCGATCTGATCGAAGAGCTCACCCAAGCTCAGATGATCGTAGTAGAAGGCACCCTCTACCCCCTGCTCAATCGGCTCAAATCCGCCGAACTCGTCACTTATCGTTGGGTTGAATCCGAAGCTGGGCCACCTCGGAAATATTACTCGATCACCGAGGAAGGGAAAAGCTTTCTTTTCACCCTGTCAGACACCTGGGCTTCCCTGGTCAATTCCACCAATGCAATCACCTCAAAGAATTGATCCCGAAGCGACCCTAAACTAGACTTACCATGAAAAAGACGATAAGCATCAACATCAGCGGCATTCTCTTCCACATTGAAGAGGACGGCTACGACACCTTGAGAAAGTACCTGGATGCCATCAACAGGCACTTTTCCAGCTACAAGGAAAACCATGAGATCATCTCCGACATCGAAAACAGAATAGCGGAGATTTTCCTTAGCAATTTAAAAAACAACAAGCAGGTCATCTCTGCCGAAAACGTGGATAAACTCATCGAAAAGATGGGGACCATCGCGGATTTTTCTGCCGTGGAAGATGAAAAAGAAGAAGCCATAAAGGAGGACACCGATTCCACCCAGGAGGACTTCTACAAATACGTGGCTCCTCCCGGCGCCGAGTCTGGCGGCTACAAAAAACTCAAACGTCTAGAAAACAAGAAAATCCTCGGCGGGGTTTGCGCAGGCATTGCAAACTATTTCTCCGTCGACCCGCTCTGGACCCGACTGATCGCCATCCTGCTGCTCTTCAGCGGCAACCTCAACTTCCGCCCGGGATTCTTGGACATCTTTCCGTTTGACAATTTCCGGGTCAACCTGAGCTTTGGCTTTTTCGCCATCGTGGCCTACATCGTCTTGTGGATCATCCTACCAGTGTCCTACGAAATGATGGAAGACACCAAGATCAAGAAGCTTTTCAGGAATCCCGACGACAAAGTATTGGGAGGCGTATCCAGCGGCCTGGGAGCGTATTTCGGCGTAGAGGTGGTCTATGTCCGACTGGCATTTGTGCTGCTGGCCTTCGCCGGCGGATCTGGAATCCTGATTTACCTCATCCTCTGGATTATCACTCCAGTAGCCAGCTCCATCACCGAGCGCATCAAGATGAAGGGCGGAGAAATCACCCTTGACAGTATCGACTCCACGATCAAGGAAAGCATCAATCCCATCCCCCAGGCGCCTGAGTCCCAAACCAGAAGGTTGCTGATGGCTCCTTTTCGTATTTTGGGAAAAGTAATCGATGCTATTGGGTCGGCTTTGGGTCCCCTTGGCAAGTTCATCGCCACGGTGATTCGGGTCATCTTTGGTCTCATCATCTTCTTTATCGGTCTGTCCCTGACGATCACCCCGCTGGTCGCCTTGGCAGCCTATTTTGGAGTAACGGACGCAGACTACCGCGTGCTGATGGACAATTTCCCAATCGAGCTTTTCACCGACATGGTACCGCTGTGGCTGGTCATCTCCAGCATGGGGCTGGTGATCATACCGGGCATCATTATCCTTTTGTTAGGCCTTAGTGTGCTGGCGCAAAAGAATCTGATTGGCGGTCGCTTTGGATTGGTTGCCTTGGGACTATGGTTGCTGTGTGTTGGAATCTCCATCTTCCAAATCCCGAAAATCATTGCTCAGTTTAAGGAAGATAATTGGTACAAGACCGAATCTACCCTACCAGTCTCTGCGGGCACATTAGTGCTCACGCTCAACAACTTGGAAGATGAGCCTACCTTTAACCATGTCAATCTCAGGATAGAAGGCAAAGCAGACAGTATCGTCACCCTACAGGAAGAGTATTTCTCCCGAGGCAGAACCAAGGCCGAAGCACTTGCCAATGCCCAGAAATTCAAATACTCCTACACCGTGATGGACTCCGTGGTGACATTCAACGAAGGTTTTGACATCAGCAGCGTGGATCAGTTCCGTGACCAAAAGGTCAATCTGACGCTTCAGGTACCTTATGACCGCCCCTTCATCATGGAGAGATCTCTCCTGGATATTCTCAGAAACACCATCTACGCCAATGGCTACCGATCTTCAGACGTCAGCTCCGGAGCAGTCTGGGTGTTTAACGAAGGAGGGCTGATCTGCTTGACTTGTCCTGGAGAAAAAGGTGACTCAGAGGGCTGGGATAAGTGGGATGAAGATGAACAGGAACTGGACTCACTGCAAAAAGCCCAACTGGACAGTAGCTCCCGGGCCAAATTTGTCGACTCCTATTTTATGAAAGACTGAGCGCAAGCCCAATTGTAGATAAAAAGAGACACCCGAGAAGGTGCCTCTTTTTTTGTAACTTATTTTTCAAACCCAAATTAACATGAATGTCACGGTAAAATTTCTCGGCGGAGCAGGAGCCGTCACCGGTTCCAAATATCTGATTGACCTCGGAAACTTTGAGTTCCTGGTCGACTGCGGACTTTTTCAGGGGCCCCGTGAGCTTAGGGAAAGAAACTGGGATGACTTCCCCACGGCACTAGAACAGCTGGAGGCGGTGATCCTCACCCATGCCCATCTGGACCACATCGGCTACTTGCCCAAGCTGGTCAAACAGGGCTTCAAAGGCCCGATTTATTGTACTGAGGCCACTGCTGAACTCGCCAAAATCCTGCTGCTCGACTCTGGCAAGCTACAGGAGGAAGAAGCCGAGTTTGCCCGCAAAAAGGGCTACTCCCGCCACGAAATTCCACAGCCCTTGTACACGATGGAAGATGCGGAAGCGGTTTTTCCCCTATTTGTGCCCCAGCCTTTTGACAAGCCCATTTCCATACACCCCGGCGTAGACCTGACCTATTTTCATGCAGGGCACATTCTTGGTGCGGCCATTGTAAAAGTGGTGGTCAGAGGGGATTCACAGACGAAGAGACTCATTTTCTCCGGTGACTTGGGCCGCTTCAACGATCCTTTACTTTTCCCTCCCACACTCATTCCCAAGGCCGATATCCTTTGGATGGAATCGACTTATGGTGACCGAAATGCCCCAACAAACAAGCCTGAAGAAGAGCTTGCCCGAGCAATACGGGACACTTTCGATCGCGGAGGGCTAGTCGTGATCCCCGCATTTGCCGTAGGCAGAACCCAACTCTTGCTCTATCATCTCTACCAACTGATGGAAAAGGGCAAGATCCCCAAAACGCCGATCTTTTTGGACAGCCCCATGGCGATAGAGGCCACCAAGCTCTACCTTGACTTTCACCCTGACCACAGGCTTTCGGCCATGCTGGAGGAGGACAGCGAGCATGCTTTTAGACATCCACATCTCCACTATATCCAAAAGCAAGAGCAGTCGGTGGCCCTCAATGAATTCCGTGGGCGGGCGATCATCATCTCTGCGAGTGGAATGGCCACGGGCGGACGGGTGCTGCACCACCTCTTTCACCGTATCCCCGATGAAAAAAACGGGGTGATTATCGTCGGTTTTCAGGCGGAAGGTACAAGAGGACGAAGTTTGCTTGATGGGGACCCTACGCTAAGAATTTATGGAGCCGACATCCCGGTGAAGGCCAAAGTCTATCATATTGAGGGTTTGTCGGCGCACGCCGACCAAAGCGAACTGATGGCTTGGGCAGAGGGCTTTAGCGATAGTCCCAAACGGGTCTTTATCGTCCATGGCGAAGCGGCAAGCGCTGAGACCCTCGCATTCAAATTAAAAGAAGAATTGGGTTGGAATACGGTGATTCCGCAATACTTGGAATCATTTGTGCTATTCGAAGGAATCTAGAATCAAACGATCCAATTGTATGAACAGGCTATTCTTTGTCCTCGCATTCTTTTTCGCTGCCCTTACCTTCCAAAGCTGCAAACCCTATAAGCCCGAAGGCCAGGGCATCACCGGAACGATCACTTGGCTGGAAGGCAACCAAATGCCGACGATTACCGACACTGAAAATCCCGATGAAAGACCAGCTGCGAAACCGATCCAAAGAACTGTACGGATCTATCCACTGATCCAGTTTGAAGATCTAAAAGTAGAACAAGGCCTCTATACCGCCATTGCCGAAAAGCCCATCACCGAAGTCCAAACGGACGAAGACGGGAAATATTCAGTTCATCTCAGCCCGGGCCGCTATTCCGTGTTCGTGGTTGAGGAAGAAGGCTTATTTGCCAATATTTTTGACGGAGAAGGGAATGTACAGCCGGTGACGGTGAAGGAAAATGAGTGGACACTACTGGATATTGAGGTGAATTACCAGGCTGCGTTCTGAGCAAAATCATCGCTTGCAGCCAGTCGAAAGCTCATAAATCTTTTTACCCGTCCCTTCAGCTATTAAATAAAAAACTACCACCATGTTTATCGAACTAGAAGTAAAACTGGGCATTATCGTTCATGGATATACACATGAAAACAAAGAGATCGAAGAGGTTTTCAAAGAGGATGATTTT
>CAZTJM010000195.1:0-8076 GCA_964613865.1 uncultured Limnohabitans sp.
GACCTGAGGGGAGAATTCCTAGATCATCACTTCACCTTGAGCTATCTCCTGGATGCGTACACGAAGTCAGGCATGAAGGAGAAGTTTTTTAATAACTACTTCAATACCCTCGTCGGCACAGACGAGCTGAAAAAGCAGATCCTCGACGGAAAGACCGAGTCCGAAATCCGCGAAAGCTGGAAGGCCGGACTGGATCAGTACAAGGTGATGCGGGAGAAGTATTTGATTTATGAATGAAGTAGAATTTGGGATTTGAGGTTTGAAATTTGAGATTGGCAAAGCCCGATCTTAGGGGTAAAAGGCCAAGTCCCGTGTTTCTCGTTCTTCGGAATTTGCAATTCCGAAGCGGTGTTATAGTGAGAAATTACCCCAGGTAAGAAGCGTGGAAGTCAAATCAGCTTCCTATTACATTTTCAATGAAATCAGCAATTTTCATATTCACACTAATTTCAATATCCTTTCAGGCATATTCACAAGAATTGGAATGCTCCTGTGACAAAGCTGAGATCGCTAAAGAAAACAAATACGAATGTGACTATCAAAGTTTTCAGAACGGTTCCCGATTGTATTGGCAATGGAACTGTGGATCTGCTTGGCTGACTTTTGAAAACAAACAAAAAGTGGTTTTAAAGTCCTGTGAAAATGAAACAATCTACGAATGTCAAAGGACAGGACTTGGTTTTCTAAAAGAGTATCCAAACTACCTCTTGTTTCAATACAAATGGATTAGCGGTTGTTGCACGTCACCAGACATCATATTTATAAGCAAAGAGTCAGGAAAGGAAATAAACAGAATTTCACAGGATCAATTTGTTTGGGGCGACCTAGAAAAGGACTATTTACTTTACTTTTCCGATAGCTGTTTCACTTCTCTGACACTCTTAGATCATAGAACAGAAAAGGTGTATAAAGTGGAATTTCACGCTAATCAAATTGACAAGTCCATTAGAAAAAATCAAGTGTTACAATTGACTGACTTGTTCAAAAACATCCAAAAAACAGAAAGAGCGTTATCATTTGAATTTCTTTCCGAACAAGGGAGGCTAGAACAAAAAAGGATTAAAATAGAATAGAGGACATCGGAAACACCATCCCCTGCTCTCCAGAATTTGCAATTCCGAAGCCCTGTCCTAGGACTTGAAATCAGACAAATCCCCATCCAGATTAAAAATCCCACGGCAATACATCGAAATTGCAAATCCCGAGGAAGGAAAAAGAAGAGAGCCAGTTGGTTAGCGCCACTACCCAGTCGAAATCTCTTGTCAAAACGTCGACCTCTCAAAAACAGCTAATACCTTTGGGGCACCGAAATCTCAAATACCTGTGCTGAGCGTCTACCTGCAGCAGGCAGGAAGTCGAAGCATCGAATCTCAAACACCGAATGTCGAATACTGAAGGAAAAGACCTCCGCATCATTTACATGGGCACACCCGAATTTGCCGTGCCAGCCCTAGAAAAACTCGTGGAAAGCGGCTGGAACGTGGTCGCTGTGATCACCGCTCCCGATAAGCCACAAGGCCGGGGACAAAAGCTCGTCGGCTCTCCCGTGAAGGAAGCCGCCGAAAAGCTGGGGCTCCACATCCTCCAGCCCACCAACCTGAAAAACCCGGAATTACAGCAAGAGTTGCGAGACCTACAGGCAGATCTGCAGATCGTGGTGGCCTTCCGCATGCTGCCTGAGGCTGTCTGGAGCATGCCTCCCCTCGGCACCTTCAACCTCCACGCTTCCCTACTGCCCAATTACCGCGGTGCAGCACCCATCAACTGGGCCATCATCAACGGTGAGAAAGAAACTGGCGTCACAACATTTTTTCTCAAACATGAGATAGACACGGGGAGCGTAATTTTTCAGGAGAAAATTCCAATCCTTCAAGAGGATGATCTGGGTTCAGTTTATGAAAAGCTGATGAACATAGGCGCCGATCTGGTGGTAAAAACCGTCGAAGCAATCTCCAAAAACGAGGTCAATCCGACCATGCAGGATGAGACCCAAGCCATCCACCACGCCCCAAAAATCTTCAAAGAGACAGGCAAAATAATCTGGTCGAATTCCGCTGAGTCCATCCACAACCTAATCCGGGGCCTTTCTCCCTACCCTGCCGCTTGGACGGAGTTTCAGGGCAAGACCTGCAAGATCTTTAAATCAAGATTTTCCAAAGAGAACCTTCCCGAAAAACAAGCCGGTGAATGGGAATCCGACGGAAAAACCTTCTTGAAATTTCAAACCGGAGCTGGCTCCTTGGAGGTTTTGGAATTGCAGCTTGAAGGGAAAAAACGGATGAAAATTGAGGAGTTGCTCAGAGGATTAAAGCTATAAACTCGTGGGCAGTCTGCAGTAAACAGGATGCTAACTGCAAACTGATCACCGCCAACGCTTTTTAATCCGGCTCATTTTTAGGAAATTAGGGATGAATTTTTAATTGTACGCATTATGAAAAAGTCAGTTTTAAGTATCCTCATTTTGGCTGGTGCGATGGTTGCGTTGCCTTCCGAAGCCCAGCTATTGAAAAAAATCCAAAACGCAGCAGCTCAGGGAGTAGAAAACGCCACAACAAACAGGGCCAGAAATGCGTCCGAAAAGGCCACCAACGACGCTTTGGATGGAATGTTTGGTGGCATGATGGAGCCAGCGTCCACCGAGTCCGACTACTCCTTCACCGGCTACATGGTAATAGAAGTGACCAGCACAGACAAGAAGGGGAAATCAGAGGATCCGGTGCAAATGCAATATCTGCTTTCATCAAACACCGACTTCACGGGCATGGCTTTCGAAGATCCCAAGAAGAAAAGCACGAAGACTACGACCATCATGGACACAAAAAACCAGGCCATGGTCATCCTGCTGGACGACGAGGGGAAAAGATCGAGCATGGCGATGAAGCTCAACTATGACAAGATACAGGGTATGGTGGATGAGGAGGCTGAAAAACAGATCGAGCAGCCCGATTACAAAATCACTAAAACTGGAAATACCAAGGAAATCCTAGGATATACCTGCGAGGAATATCTCGTAGAAACCGAAGACGGCAATGGACAATATTGGGTTACCGAGGAGCCGATTGATGGCTTCTCCATATTTTCACCCCAGAGCAATCCGATGGTCTCCAGCAAGACTATCGACCGCTACACTTCGATGTTTTCCAATGTGCCAAAGGGCAATTTTATGGAAATGGTCTTTACGGACAACGATGGAACGGTCACAGACATGAAAGTAGTCGAACTCGAGACCGACAGCCCACGAAAGTACCGGATGTCTGACTATCCCAATATGATGGCGGCAAGCGACAAATAATCGTTTAATCGTTCAAAAGGGTAGTTTTTCTACCCTTTTTTTATTTTTTCCTTTCCAAAGACTGGTAACTTCAAACCAAACTTTGAAGCCCTGTGGAAATCATTCTTATCGTAGCCAAAGCGAAAAACAACGTCATAGGCAAAGACAATCAACTCATCTGGAAGCTTTCGGCTGACCTTAAGCGATTTAAAAATCTAACTTCCGGCCACTACATCCTGATGGGAAGAAAAACCTACGAGTCCTTGGGCAAACCTCTCCCAAACCGAACGCACCTCATCATCAGCCGCAACCCTAATTTTGCTGCCCCCGAAGGCCACTACGTCTTTTCCTCCGTCGAAGATGCCTTTATCTACTGCAACAAAATCGAAGTGGACAAACTCTTCGTCATTGGCGGGGGGCAGCTCTATGCCGAGACCATCAATCTCTGCGATAGGCTGGAAGTAACAGAAGTCGAAGCAAGCCCCGAAGGCGACACCTTTTTTCCTGAGATTGATCCCCGGATTTGGGAGGAAAAGGGAAAAGAGAGCCACGCAGCGGACGAGAAAAACGAATTTCCTTATTCTTTTGTGACTTACGAAAAAGCAAGGAAATCATGATCAAACCTGTCATCTGGATTACCGGGGCATCCTCCGGCATCGGAGAAGCTTCGGCCAAGAGATTTTCGCAGAACGGCTATCGGGTGATCATCTCCGCCCGGAAGGAAGGGGAGCTAAATCGAGTGAAGGAAGCATGTGCCCATCCTTCCGACGTACTCGTTTTACCGCTTGACTTGACAGATATCCCCTCTTTCGAATCAAAAGTTGACCAGGCAATCGCCCATTTCGGCCAAGTGGACGCAATGCTGCACAACGGCGGCATCAGCCAGCGCTCCCTGATCCGGGAGACGGGCTTGGAGGTAGACCGCAAGCTGATGGAGGTAAATTTCTTTGGGACGATTGCCTTGACCAAGGCCTTGCTTCCGCATTTCATGTCCCGAAAGTCCGGCCATTTTGCGGTGATCAGCTCCCTAGTCGGGATCATTGGCTCTCCCTACCGCTCCTCGTATGCTGCGTCCAAACATGCCCTCCATGGCTTTTTTGACACACTTCGAGCCGAGCACTACAAAGACCACATCATTGTCACGATGATCTGCCCGGGTTTCATCCGGACCAACGTCTCCGTCAACGCGATCACGGCGGATGGGAGCAGTCTCGGTCAGATGGACGATGCCCAAGCAAACGGCATGAGTCCAGAGGATTGTGCAACAGAAATCTACGCAGCCATCACCCGCAAAAAAGAAGAAGTCTACATAGGAGGAAAGGAAACCATGGCTATCTATATCAAGCGATTTTTCCCCTCCATCTTTTCAAAAATCATCCGAAAAGCCAAAGTCAGATAAATGCAACTCATCAAAGCAGAGATCATCGCAATAGGAGATGAATTGCTCTATGGGCAAATCATGGACACCAATTCCCACTGGATCAGCCAAGAGCTGGATCTCATCGGCGTGAAGGTGGTGAGAAAAACCACTGTCGGAGACCAGCGGCATGATATCCTCGCCGCCTTTGCCGAGGCAGAACAACGGGCCGATCTCATCCTGATCACGGGTGGTCTAGGCCCGACCCAAGACGATCTGACCAAGCCTTTGTTGGCGGAGTACTTCGGTTGCGGAATCATCGAATTTCCAGATGCCGTCGCTGCCGTCACCGATTTTTTCCTGAAAAGGGGTAGAGAAATCACCCCGCTAAACGTCTTGCAGGGCCATCTACCCTCCTGCTGCACTTACGTCCCCAATGAAGTCGGTACCGCTCCAGGGATGTGGTTTGAAAAAAACGGGGGCTACTGGATGTCCATGCCAGGCGTGCCCCATGAGATGAAAAAGCTGATGAAGGACTTTGTCCTGCCCAAGTTGCCGGAGATTTTTGAGCTGCCAGTCATCTATCACAAAGTCGTCAAGACAGTTGGGATTGGAGAAAGCTGGCTTGCCGACCTGATCCGTGATTGGGAGAACGCTCTGCCCGAACATATCAAACTTGCTTATCTGCCCTCTTTGGGACAGGTTAGGCTTAGATTGACGGCTTTTGGGACCGACCAAGCAAAACTCGCAGCCGAAGTCGCCGAGCAAATCGATCTGGTATTGCCGCGCATAAACAACTACGTCTACGGCTATGACGGTGAGACGCTGGAATCCGCCATTGGAAATCTTTTGAAGAAGTCTGGGAAAACTTTAGCTTTGGCCGAAAGCTGCTCTGGAGGCTACGTTTCCCATCTGGTCACCAGCATTCCCGGAAGCTCAGCCTATTTCAACGGATCGGTAGTCCCCTACCACAACCAGTTTAAGCAAAATATTCTGGGAGTCTCAGCCCAAACGCTGGAATCCAAGGGTGCCGTGAGTGAAGAGACAGTCCGAGAGATGGCTCAGGGTGTGAGAAAAATCTTTGGTTCGGATATTGGGCTTAGCAGTAGTGGAATAGCCGGCCCCGACGGAGGAACAGCTGAAAAACCGGTGGGCACGGTCTGGATTGCCTGTGCCGGAGAGGGTTTTCTAGAGGCCAAAAAGCTTCAACTGGGGCAGGATCGATTGCTGAATATTCAAATAACTGCCGTCGCTGTTTTGAATTTGCTAAGGATTTGTCTGATCCAGAACAACAAATAAAATTTTACATTCAAGGTTTGGGTACGAGGTATATAAAATTTAATTTTAAATCTTGAATTTAAACCCAATTAAATTACTTCAATCGCTATGGCAAGTGTAGAAATGCTGATGCCCAAAATGGGTGAAAGTATTATAGAAGGCACCATCCTCACCTGGCTGAAGAAGGAAGGTGATTCCATCGAACAGGATGAATCGGTATTGGAGGTCGCCACAGACAAGGTCGATACCGAAGTGCCCGCCACCCACGGTGGGATCCTAAAAAAAATCCTTGCCAAGGAGGGTGAAGTGATCGCTGTTGGCGCACCAATTGCCCTAATTGAAACCAACTCTGAAAATGGGGTGGCGGAGGTATCTCTAACAGGATCCGAATCCAAGAAAGAAGAACTCGTTGCTGCCGCACCCGAAAATACCGCCTCAATTTTGGCTGAGCCTGCCCCAGCCTTGGAATCCATTTCTGAGGATGGACGTTTTTACTCGCCCTTGGTAAAAAACATCGCGAAGGAAGAAGGAATCTCCATGGCAGAGCTTTCCAAAATTCCGGGAAGCGGAAAGGGAAACCGCGTCACAAAAGAAGACATGCTGGCTTATGTCCAAAAAAGGCACGAAAGTCCCGCTTCGACCAAACCCGCACCTTCCATCGCCGAGCCCAGAGTTCAAGTCAGCATTTCCGCTTCGGATGAAATCATCGAAATGGACCGAATGCGGAAAATGATCTCCCAGCGCATGGTTGAGTCCAAGCGGATCTCTGCACACGTCACCTCCTTTGTTGAGGCAGATATGACCAACATCGTACTTTGGAGGGAGAAAAACAAAGATGCTTACCGGGCCAAATACGGTGAGGGGATTACCTTCACCCCGTTTTTCATCGAGGCAATTGCCCGAGCAATTAGGGATTTCCCGATGATCAACATCTCCGTCGACGGAGACCGAATCATTAGGAAAAAGGACATCAACATCGGAATGGCTGTTGCGCTGCCCTCCGGGAATCTGATCGTGCCCGTGATCCGAAATGCCGACCAACTCAACCTGGTAGGGGTATCCAAAAAAGTAAATGACCTCGCAAACCGCGCCAGAAACAACAAGCTCACTGCCGATGACTTGGCCGGGGGGACTTATACCGTATCAAACGTCGGCTCCTTTGGAAACGTAATGGGCACTCCCATCATCCCCCAGCCACAAGTAGCTATCATGGCTGTAGGCGCAATTGTGAAAAAACCTGCCGTGGTGGAGACGGCTACAGGCGACGTGATCGCAATACGCCACAAGATGTTCCTTTCACACTCCTACGATCACCGCGTCGTGGATGGAGCCTTGGGAGGAATGTTTGTAAGACGGGTAGCGGATTACCTGGAGGAGTTTGACCTACGCACAGACATCTAATAGTACATGGCTCCGGGAAATCGGAGCCATGATTCAATCCGCCCGCTCCCTTACTTTTCTGTAGTAATACTCCAGTCGATCCGCAAGAACGGCAAGACGAATGGGCTTGGTTAGGTAATCGTTCATCCCAGAATCCAAAGCGATTTTTTTGTCCTCCTCAAACACGTTGGCTGAAAGCCCTATAATGACCACATTTTCCCTACCGGGCAGGGTTCTGATTTCGCGGGTGGCTTCCAGACCATTTTTCAAAGGCATCTGAACGTCCATCAAGACTACGTCAAATTCTTGATTCTTGACTTTCTCCACTGCTTCGGCTCCATTTTGGGCCACTTCAAATTCGAAGCCCAACTGCTGAAACATCAAAGTCATCAGTTGAAGATTGAGGTCATTGTCCTCCGCCAATAGAATCCTCAGCGGAAACTCCGTCCCCATCTCCCGGATGTCTTTCCAAGTCAACTCTTCATTTGCCTGGGGCACGCTGTTCTGATCTACTTTCCTTACGATCACCGAAAACTTAAAGACCGAGCCCTTGCCTACCTCACTCTCGATCTCAAGTTGGCCTCCCATGAGCTCCACAATCTTCTTGGCGATCGCGAGACCTAACCCGGTGCCTTGATAGGTTCTTGTATTCGAACTTTCCACCTGATAAAAAGGGTCGGTCAGATGCTCTAGATGCTCTGGCGCTATGCCTATGCCAGAATCCGCCACACTGAATGAAAGAAAATGAAAAAAGTCATCCACCGGATTCAACTCCATTCTCACCCCGACC
>CAZTJM010000196.1:0-8072 GCA_964613865.1 uncultured Limnohabitans sp.
CGCGTCCGGCGCGGCATCCGCATGGAAAGCCGCGATGGTATCGGCCAGCGCCAGTGCCATGTCGCGATCCAGTCCTTCGGCGAGGACGAGGCGATCGAACAGGCCTGCCTGATCGAAACGCCGCATCGCCACGACCCAGTCCACGGGCCAATTCAGGGATCCTTTTAGCACCAAACAGCAAGAGGATTACGACGATGATCAACACGATCGAACCTCCGCCCATATTTTGAATGAAACCTAATGTAGTCATGATGGTGTGTTTGTTTAAGGATATATAGGATTACAAAGATACAACTGTCACCCTCTTAGCCAAAAATAAGGCTAGTGACAATCGGTCTTTTTTATGAACATACGAAAATCATTGCTATCTGGATGTAATCCATGCTGCAGGGTCCATGATCTGGAGACCCTTCCAAGTTTGGAAATGAACTTCCGATTCGCCCTCGGCGGTAGTTCCCACCTGGCCAATTATGTCCTTTGCCTTTACTGTTTGGCCGGATTTGACACTGATGTTTTTCAGTCGGCTGTACATGGTGTAATATTCCCCGTGTTTGATGATCACGGTGCCCCCGTATCCTGGCATAGTGGTGATCTTGGTGACCGTGCCGTCAAATACCGTTCGGACGTTGGAGTTAGGTTGGGTACGAATATCTATTCCGTCGCTGTCCAGCGTAATTCCTTTTAAGGTTGGATGAGGGTAAGTACCGTAGCTTTGACTGACAAATCCCGTCTCAACCGGCCAAGGCAACTTGCCCTTGTTGCCGGCAAAAGAACTGGACAAAGCGGCGGCCTCCGGCGTCATCGGCATGCTGGTACCCGCTTTTTTGGTCGTTGTACTGTTGGCTTTTTTGGCTTCGGCCTCGGCTCTTCTTATTTCCTCCTCGATCACTTGCTTGATCATCTTGTTGAGCTGATCTTGCTGTTTTTTGGTTGCGGCGATTTGGCGTTGGATATCCTTTTCTTTTTTGGAAAGCGTATTTACTACCCCCTGCTGGCTTTTTCGGAGTCGTTCGAGTTCCGCTTTTTCCTTTTGTTCCTCTTGGAGTACGAGCACCTTGTCGGCTTTTTTCTGATCGAGCAGGGCGCGTTGATCAGCCAGTTCTAGGGAAAGTTTTTCGATTTGCGCGGCCTGCTGTTTTCTGCTTTCGCTGTATTGCCGGAGGTACTTTAGCCGCATATAGAGCTGGTTGAAGTTACCGGAGCTAAATACGAAGGCGACGATAGAAAGTCCCCGGTTGATCTTGGATGAGGAATAGATCATGCGGGCATACTCCGCCTTGAGCTCTTTTAGTTGCGACTCCAGTTCGGAGATTTTTTTCTCCGTTTCGGATATCTCCTGGTTGATCAGGCGGACTTCCCTGTCCAGCGTGTTGACTAGACGGTTTTGGGTTTGAAATTGGCGTGTAAGCGCATTTAGCTCGCCAAGCGAAGTCTTTTTGTTGGCAGTGGTCTGCTTTAGGATTGCGTCAAATTCGCGCAGTCTCGCCTGAACTTCCGCCTTTTCCCGCTCAAGTTCTTCCCTGGTCTTTTTCGTCTGGGAGAAGGAGTCCGTCTGCCAAACGACAAGGAATAGAAATAATAGGGCAATAAATCTATAAATCCGCATGGAAATCAGAATCTGAAGGGGAAGCTCAAGGCTTGGGAATTTGGATCGATCGAGGTCCACTCAATGTGAATGATGGTGTTTTGGCTTCCCTCCGGCAGCTGATAGGCGAGTTTGAAAAGCACCTCCGCCGGAAATGGCTGGGAGGCTACATCCTGGAATTTGGGGAAGCTGGCCAATACCGAGCCCCGGTCATCGAGGGAGTTGCTGACAAGCTCGGAGACTTTGCCATGGCTGGTCTCGATCTTGGAAAAATACCGCACGTTGTCTTTGACCTGCGTCAGTTCGAATTTTTTCCCGACCCGCACCAGTCGGTCTTCGTAATCAAACTCAAACGGGATGTTGGCCCAAAGGACGTTTTGGAACAGCTCGAGTGAAAGCTTCAGCCCGTAAAATTTTTCAAATTCCGCGTAGGAAAGGTCGATGTCATCCTGTCCCACCCGATCCCTGATCTGAATACGGTCTTGCGTGAAAAACCCCCTGATCGCTTCCATCCCCATACCGGGTGACATAGTGAACCACAGGACGCTGTCCTTTTTGGCTCGAAGGCTGAGGCTTCCGCGGGTGATTTTGCCGGATTCCTCTTCGATCACGATTTTTGCCTTGGCACTTAGATAGTCGTACTGGGCTTTTACGGGTTGGAATTCCTCCATTTGGCCATCGCTTTCGTAGAGAACAACTTTTTTGGCGCAGCCCGCCAGGCCTATGACCAAGAGTGTCAGCACTCCAGCAAAAAGTCTATTCATGGTATTTTCCGTCTTTTAGTTTTTGAGCCAGCTTTTCGGAGGCTTCGGTACTTCCTTCAGCCTTTTTCCACCAGGACATTGCCTCAGAAACTTTGCCAAGATGGAAAAGAATGTCTCCATAGTGCTCCAGCATCACTCCGCTGGGTTCGGGGTCATTGAGGATAGCTTCTTCCATGTATTCGGAAGCCTCCTCGTAGGCGCCCATCTGAAAGAGCACCCAGGCGTGGGTGTCGAGGAAGGTGGAGTTTTTCGGGTGTTTTTTCACGACCTTTTCGGACATGGTCCGTGCCTTTTCCAGATCTTTCTTTTCCAGAGAAAGGAAGTAGGCGTAATTGTTCAGGACCTGTTCGTCGTTCGGGTTAAGCTTTAGCGCTTTTTCAAAATAGAAGAAAGAGGAATCTTTCTCCCCGAGGTTGTAATAGGAACTGCCTAGGGAGCCAAAGGCTACCTGGTCGAGTTGTGCGTTTTTGCCGGCATTGAGCTGGATGGACTTGGAAAGCGACTGTACCGCCACAGAATCCTTTTTTCGGGCGGATTTCACCACCCCATCATAAAACCAGAACTCCGGAGCTTCGGGAAACTCGTCGACGCCCATGGTGGTGTAGGTTTCCAATTCGGCAAAATCGGGATTGTCCCCAAAGGAATTGAGAATCACCTGTTCAAGTAGCGGCGCGTTTTTGGGCTGGATCTGGAGTGACTTTTTGAAATAATCGATGGAAGCAGGGACGTCGCCCAGAGATTTTTTTCTTTCGCCTATCACTTCCATGACCATCGCGTCGCCGGCATTGAGTTCAAGCATCAGCGCTTCCATCTGATCCAACAGGGAGTCTCGCTGGGAGGTTTGCATTTCGGAAAGCATGGACTTGAAAGTCTTGGCTTTCACCTCTCCATCCAGATCCGGGCTTCCGAACGCCGACATCAGGTAACTGTGCGCTTTGGCGACTTCCCCTTTTTCTTTCAAGAGGGTGTAGGCAGCCATCTGCAGCTCCGGCTGATTGGGATATTTCTCGATCTCCTCTGAGACGAGGGCCAATGCCTGATCCAAGCGGGCATTGTTATACAGGATTTCCACCAGATTTAAAACATAGGCGGGGTTGCCGGGAAAGGCATCAATTAACTTCTCGCCTTCCATGACCGCGTTTGGCAGATCATTTTTCCGAAGGTAAATCCGCTGCTTTTGGACTGTGAACGGCTCCCTCACACCATAGTAGTCCTCGGCTCTGTCCAAGACCACCAGTGCCTTTTCAAATTCCCCCGCATTGAGGTAGATGGAGGCCAGATCGAGATTGTATTGTTGGTTTTGCTCGCTGTCTGAGGTGAGGCGATCCAGGATCTCGGCAGCTTTCAGCGGCTGTTTGAGATTGTTGTAGATTTCCGCCACCATGAGTGAATAATATTTGTTGTCGGGATCGGCTTGGGCTGCCTTTTCCGCGAAAGAGAGACCTTTTTCCGCTTGGTCTGATCGAACCAGCACCTCCGCGATCTTGTAGTTGATTGCAGGTTCATCTGGGGCTAATTCCAGGGAGTGTTGGAGATAGAAGTATGCTTTCTCCAAGTCCCCAAGTACGAGGGCTTTTTCTCCTTCAATGAAATACCTGCTGGCTTTTGCCTGAATATCCTGACGCTTCGACTCTTTCCGAGAGAGCATTTGTTGGGAAAAACTGGCGGTATGACCCAGGCAGACAAGGGCTAACAGAAGTACGAACTGGGTAAATCTCACGGCGGTTTTGGAATGCAGCATCAATTCACAAACATAATGCCTTTTGCTCAAATTGGCGGGACTATTTCGTCTTTTGGAGAAAGCGCCTCTAGCGATCAAGATGCTTTTTTGCGCTGCAATACAGCGCCTAGCAGTTCCTTTTCGCGATACCCAACCCAAGCCAGGAACAACACTACAAGGCTGTTTTTGGCAAAAAAGTTTAATCCTACAGAATCCAAATCCAGAAAGAAGCCCGCGTAGCTCAGTGCAAAGGCGATGACCAAATAGCCGACATCCTTGCCAGTCTGATAGGGGATGGGGAAATGTCGCTGCCCATAGTAGTAACATATCGCCGTCATGACCAGATAGCAAACCAGCGTACTCAGCGCACCACCCAAATAGCCAAGGGTGGGTACCGCCGTGAAGATAACGACCACGCTCACCACCGCACCTGCCAAGGTGATCCAAAAACTGTACTTGGTATTGTCGGTGATCTTAAACCAGATGGAAAGATTGAAATAGACTCCCAAGAGCAAATAACCCATCAGTAGGATTGGCACGATGAAGAACGCGGTTTCGTAACCTTCACCTGATGGAAACAGGTATCCGACCACCTCAAGATTGACCGAAATGGCGACCATGAGCACTGAACAAAATATAACAAAGGCATGCATGACCCTAGCGTATAGTTGCGGGGAATTTTTGTCGGTAGACTTGCCAAAAAAGAAAGGCTCCGCCGCATACTTAAAGGCCTGAATGACGAGATTCATCAGGATGGCGAGTTTCACGCTGGTGCCGAAAATCCCGGCGGCCTCCCTTGGACTCAGTCCGGGATAGAAGTTTTCCGGTAGGAGGTATTCAAACAACAAGCGGGAAACGAGTTCGTTGGTAACTCCCGCCAAGCCCATAAAAAGTAGCGGGATAGCGTACTTCCACATGGGCCTAATGATTTCTTTGTCAAGGGAAAAACGGAAAAAGCCCGCTCTCCACCACACGTAGGGAATGATCAAACCATTGGCAAATAGGTTGGCCAAGAGAATGTATTCTATTCCCCAATCGGACTGATAGCCCAAGTATCCCTCGCTGATCGAACCTGACTCTATCAAGGACGGGATCCAAACGATGAGAAGAAGGGTGAAAAAAACGTTGAGCAGCACATTGATGATCTTGGCGCCAGCAAAAGCAAAGGCGCGATTGCTCAGCCGAAGCTTGGCAAACGGAATGGCCAAGATGGCATCAAAAGAAAGGATTAGTGCAGTCCAGCGAAATAGGTAGGCTTGTCCTGGATAGTCCAGAAGTTTCGCGAGCCAAGGAGCCAAAAGATAAATTCCCGTTCCCAAAAAGAGGGTAGAGGTGATCAGCAGCGACTGGGTGGTATTATAAACCCGCTGTGGGTCGAGATTTTTTCCGGTGGAAAATCTGAAAAACGAGGTCTCCATTCCGTAGGTGAAGACGATGTTGAGAAAGCCGATCAGCGCGTAGATGCCGGTGAAGGACCCCACCACCTCCTTGTTCAGATAGGAAGTGTAGACGAAGATCATCAAAAAGTTGATGGACCTTGCCAGGATACTGCTCAGTCCATAAATGGCGGTCTGGCCGGCAAGTTTTTTCAGGTTACTCATGCGGGAGTGAGTAGCTTACTCGCCTTTGAAAACGGGTTTTCTTTTTTCCAAAAATGCGGATGTCCCCTCCTTGTAGTCTCCCGATTTGACGCAGCGGGCAAAGCTGTTGGCTTCAGTTTGGTAGCCGTTTTCGTCGCTGAGGAAGGCTGCGTTGACGCAGTCGATGATCATACCAATTGCCAAGGGCGCTTTGCTCATGATTTTAGAGATGATTTCTTCGGCTTTGTCTATGGCCTCGGCTTTGGTAGGTAACACGTGGTTGACCAGTCCCAGGCTTTTTGCCTCTTCTGCGCCTATCATGTCGCCTGTCATCATGAGCTCGTTGGCCTTGCCGCGCCCGATCAGCATTGTGAGTCGTTGGGTACCTCCGTAGCCGGGAATGATCCCGAGATTGACTTCTGGCTGGCCAAACTTGGCGTTAGCGGTAGCTATGCGTATGTGGCAAGCCATCGCGAGTTCACAACCTCCGCCCAGGGTATAGCCATTGGTGACCGCAATCACCGGCTTGTGGCAATTTTCGATCATGGCGAAGATTTCTTGCCCGTTTTCGGCGAATTTTCTGGCGTTTACTTCGTTCAGGGAGGCAATCTCGCTAATGTCCGCTCCCGCGATAAAGGACTTTTCTCCCGCGCCGGTGATGATCACCGCTTTGATGGATTTGTTGTCTTCAGCTTCTTCAAAAACGCCCTTGATT
Organism: uncultured Limnohabitans sp.; assembly: GCA_964613865.1. Taxonomy (GTDB): domain Bacteria; phylum Bacteroidota; class Bacteroidia; order Cytophagales; family Cyclobacteriaceae; genus Algoriphagus. Next base: position 6,365 of record CAZTJM010000196.1, read on the forward strand.
TCCTCCAGCGTCGCGAAGTTGAGTGCGTTCATTTTCTCTTCTCGGTTGACGGTCAGGTAGAGAACGCCTTCCTTTTCTTCGGTCAGGATATATTGCAAATCTGCCATAAGCGAATTGGGTGTGGAAAAGCAAATATACGCCTAGGGGGTACAAAGCCAAATTTGCCAACCTAGAAATATCCCGGGCCGATACTTGGCAGGGTAGTTACTCTGAAGATTGTCCAGCTTGCTTTGGCGAATATTAGGGTGAATTCCGGTCGGCTTCGGGCATTTTTTGTACTTTTGGGCTTTCCAAAAATCAACTAAACCTCCTATAAATATGTCTTCCAAGCGAAAGATTACAGTGGCCTACGGTGACGGAATCGGTCCGGAGATCATGACTGCAACTCTAAACATCCTCGAAGCTGCTGGTGCGCAGCTTGAGTATGATGTCATCGAGATCGGAGAGCAGGTATATCTCAAGGGTGTCAGCTCAGGCATGGAGCCAAAAGCTTTTGAGTCGCTCCGTGAAACCAAAGTTTTTCTCAAGGCACCGATCACGACTCCACAGGGCGGCGGATTCAAGTCTCTCAATGTGACCACGCGGACTTCCTTCGGACTTTTTGCCAATGTAAGACCTTGCAAATCCTATTCGCCTTTTATCCAAACGCACTTTCCGAAGACCGACATGGTCATCATCCGTGAAAACGAGGAGGATCTCTACGCCGGAATCGAGCACAGACAGACGCAAGAGGTAGTTCAAAGCTTAAAGCTGATCTCACAGCCAGGCTCCGAAAAGATCATCCGCTATGCTTTTGAATACGCCAAAAAATATGGAAGAAAGAAGGTGACTTGTATGACCAAGGACAACATCATGAAGTTGGCCGACGGGCTTTTTCACAGGACTTTTGACGAAATCGCCAAGGAGTATCCGGAGATCAAGACTGATCACAAGATCATCGACATCGGAACTGCTTTGATCGCGGATCGACCTGAAGTATTTGATGTGATCGTGACGCTAAACCTGTACGGAGATATCATTTCGGATGTAGCAGCACAGGTGACCGGATCGGTGGGACTGGGCGGTTCTGCCAACGTAGGTGAGGAAGTCGCGATGTTTGAGGCGATCCACGGCTCTGCACCGGATATCACCGGTCTGGGTATCGCCAATCCTTCGGGCTTGCTGAATGGTGCGATCATGATGCTGGTCCACATCGGCCAACCCGAAGTGGCGGAGAAAGTTGCCAATGCTTGGATGAAGACGCTGGAGGACGGTATTCATACCGGCGATATCTATCAGGAAGGTCTTTCCACCAAGAAAGTCGGTACCGCTGAGTTTGCACAGGCGGTGATCGAGCGACTGGGCCGGACACCGGCAAACATGATCCCGGCATCCTTTGACAAGGAAGACACAACGCCTATGAACGTGAAATTGAAGGAACGTGCTCCAGAGAAGAAAGAATTGATCGGCGTGGATGTGTTTGTGGCTTGGGACGAGGATGGACGCGATCCAAACGTTTTGGGGGAAAAGCTTCGGGCTGCAAGTGCCGCCGGTCTTCAGCTTCAGCTGATCACCAACCGCGGGGTAAAAGTATTCCCTGCCGGCATGAAAGAAACCTTCTGCACCGACCATTGGAGATGCAGATTCCAGACTGCCGATCAGGCTGTAATCAGCCCGACGCAAATCCTAGACTTGCTGAAGCAAATTTCTGATTTGGGAATCGAGTTTA
>CAZTJM010000197.1:0-3649 GCA_964613865.1 uncultured Limnohabitans sp.
AACGTGATGGTTGTTGCAAAAACTAAACCCAAGACACAGTTTACTGAACTATCCCACCCAAGACGACAAAATGAAGACTTTGCTGCCTAATCACCGGGTTTTTCGCCATCCCCAGAGTTGAAAAATTTGGGACTGAGGGAGTTTGTTCCAGTCCTGGGCCGGCTGATTTTCGGGCCGAAATGAATGCCGTCCAAATCTCATGGAAGTGTCTTTCTCATTTTGGATCAATTGTAGCTGCGAGAGCGGTTCATTCCGCTTTAACATGCAAATTGCAGGACTTATCCGTCACGAATGAATTCCAGCACTTCTCCCATCGGCATTTTCGACAGCGGCTTTGGCGGCCTCACTGTTTTCAAGGAAATAGAAAAGCTTTTGCCTCAATACGACTACCTCTACTTGGGCGACAATGCCCGAGCACCCTATGGTTCCCGAAGTTTTGAGACGGTCTATAATTACACCTGGGAAGCGGTTCAATGGTTTTTTGCACAGGGCTGTCCTTTAGTTTTGCTCGCTTGCAATACTGCAAGTGCCAAAGCCCTCAGAAATATCCAGCAGCTGGACCTGCCAAAAACAGCCGATCCCACTCGAAGAGTTTTGGGAGTGATCCGGCCGACCACAGAAGTGCTGGGACAGTTTACCCGCTCCAAGAAAGTCGGGGTTTTGGGAACCAGCGGAACGGTGAAATCAGATTCCTATCCTACGGAGTTGAAAAAATACTGGCCCGAGGTAGAGGTTTTCCAGCAGGCCTGCCCGCTATGGGTACCACTCATTGAAAGCAATGAGCACGAAGGTGAAGGGGCGGATTTTTTTGTGAAAAAATACCTGAACCAATTGTTGGCGCAGGAAAAGGGGATCGATACTCTCCTGCTCGGATGCACGCATTACCCTTTGCTCCTTCCCAAACTCAAGCAGCACATCCCGCACGACATGACGCTCGTGCCGCAGGGGGAAATCGTGGCTAGTAGTCTGGTGGACTATCTAAACCGCCATCCCGAGATGGAATCCCGACTCAGCAAGGGACAAGACCACCGATTTTGTACTACCGATGATCCATTGGAATTTGGGAAGCAGGCTCAAGTGATCCTCGGGCGTGAAATCAACGCATTTGGTGTCCATCTGTGAAGTCGATTGCAGTCGGAATATCCCCTAATGAATGCTTTTTCTACTTCTCCAGTAGCCTTCCGTGTATTTCCTCCCCATTTTTAGTTCCAAAACCCGTATCATCGAACCTTAAATAAAAATTAACCCAGATAGAACATGAAGAACAGGTTCTTCCTGGCAGCTGCTTTGGCTGCCACTATTTCCGTGTCGCAGGCTCAGGACAAACTGAAGAACATGCCTGGCTACGAGCAATACCAAAAAATTTCCCCCCAAATCTACAGCTCAGTCAAATCCGGTGCGCTTTCAGCCAAATGGAATGAAGACGGAAGCTCTTTTGAGTATAGCCAAGACGGAAAACTCTACCGCTACGATATCAAGTCGAAAAAGGCCAGCGAAATCGGAGAAGCTCCAAAGCCTGAAGGAAGAAGACGAACCGGCCCCGCTCGTGGACGTCAATTTGACTCAGCAACGTCTCCTGATGGTGCTTTCAAAGCTTTCACCAAGGATCGCAACATGTACCTCAGCAAACCGGACGGTTCTGGTGTGATCGCACTGACTACTGATGGCAACGAAAATAACCAGGTGAAATACGGCATTGCGACTTGGGTATACGGCGAGGAACTCAGCCAAAATACCGCGATGTGGTGGTCTCCGGACAGCAAAAAGATTGCTTTCTACCGATTTGAGGAGAAGGATGTCAAGAAATATTATGTGCTGCTCGATCAGCTCAATCTATACGACTCTCTGGAAATCGAAGCCTATCCCAAAGTGGGCGAGCCTAATCTTCCTGTAGATCTGATGGTCTATGACTTGGAAACAAAAAAACTCAGCAAGCTGGACATCCGCGATGGAAAAGCCTTCGACGACGGCGATCTCGGCACCTATATCTATGACATTTCCTGGACTCCAGATGGCAAGGAGCTTATCTACCACAGCACCAACCGCAGACAAAATATCCTGGAGCTCCGCGCAGCCAATCCAGAAACCGGCAAAAGCAGAACGCTCATTCACGAAGAATGGCTTGCAAGCTGGGTAGAGAATTCCCCGGAAATGCATGTCTTGGACAATGGCACCCAATTTATCTGGGCTTCCGAGCGCAGCGGCTTCAACAACTACTACCTGTACAATTTCGACGGGACTTTGGTCAGCGCGATCACCCAACATCCTTTCGAAGTTGCCAACATTGTGAAGGTGGATGAGAAAAACGAGACACTTTACTACATGGCCAGAAGCGGCGACAACCACATGAAGATGCAGCTTCACAGAGTGAATTTCGACGGAAGCAAGGACACTCGCTTGACCGACCCGGCGTACAATCACAGCGTATCCATTTCTTCTGATGGAAAATTCTTCGTCGACGTAGCCCAGACGCATGATATGGCTCCGTTTACCAATCTGATCGATGCCAAAGGAAAGGTAGTGGCCGAGCTTGCCAAAAGTGACATGAGCAAGTTTGAGGAATTGGGACTGAAAAAGACTGAAATGTTCACCTTCACGTCCAAAGATGGAGTGACCGAGCTCCATGGCCTGATTCACTTTCCTTCGGAGTTTGATCCATCCAAGAAGTATCCGGTAATCCTCAGCAACTATGGAGGTCCTGCCACCAATGCTTTCCGCGAGACATTCGTCTATCCCGACCCATTGACTGAGTATGGATTCTTGGTGCTGAATATCGATGGCAGAAACGTAAGAGGCCGAGGCAAAGAACTCTTGGATCAGCTTTACGGCAACTTGGGATTGGTGGAAATGGATGACTTTGCCGAAGGCTTAAAATCCCTGCACAGCCGTCCTTACTTCGACAAAGACCGTGTGGGGGTCTATGGAACTTCCTATGGAGGAACGACCGCCGCTACAATGCTTTTAAGATTCCCGGAGCTTTTCCATGCAGCGGTAGCCAACTCCTCCGTGACGGACTGGAGAAACTATGATAATATCTATACGGAGCGCTTCATGGGTACGCTGGAAAGCAACCTGGAAGGATATAGTCGATTCAGCCTAATGAACATGGCGGATCAGTTGCAGGGAGAGCTACTAATCTTCTTCGGCACGGCGGACAACAACGTTCACCCTTCCAATTCCCTTCAGCTGATCAAAGCTTTTCAGGATGCAGGCAAAAGCATAGAAGTGCAGATCGCTCCCGATGGCGGTCATACAGCCCTGAACCGGGATCGAATGATGGAGTTTTTCATCAAGCATCTGGTGACGGATTACAAAGAGGTGGTGAGGTAATCTTCGGGTCGGATGTCGGATGACCGATGTTTGGTCACCCAGGATATTGCGTGGCAGGCGGGCTAGAGCAGTTGACCTATTGAACCTTGGTGAGATGAGCCGAAGCCGCTTTCCCTCATCTCCATGAAATGGTGAAAACCATGCTCCAAGTGATTGGGGCATGGTTTTTTTTTGAAAATTTCGGGATATATCCACTTGAAGTCCTATTCTGATTAAGGCAGAGATTAGAATAGTTAAACCGCGAAAAACAAAAGAGTGTAAACCAACATCGATGGATAAAGGGCAAATTTGTATTTTTGAAGTGCGGTTCCGTTTGTGT
>CAZTJM010000197.1:3659-7733 GCA_964613865.1 uncultured Limnohabitans sp.
TGTTGGTGTAGGTTTATGTTTTCGCCACCTTAAAGGCAAAGCGTTACAATTCTTTTAGCAACAAGCCCTGTATGTTCAGATTTTTAATTTTACGAAGAGTTTACTCATGGAAAAAAAATCCACTATATCACTGTTTTGGTGCCTGTTTTCGAGTGTTTTGCCTGGTATCAGTTTAGTAGTAAGTCTCAATTCTTTATTTGGTTACGACGCCATCACTGAAAATTTTCCTGCTGTCGGTTCTCCTCTTTCAGCCAGAGTAGAAATTGACAGGGAGCCTCTTTCCAATTTGGATGATTTTGTCATTAGGAGGAAGGTGGATTTCGACAACCATTCCGAAGGATATTATACCGATGACCAGTTGAAGTCGGACTGGAAAGGAGGGAAGCTATATCTTCCCAATACCACCCAAGTTCAGATGGTAGACGGAAAGAAGGTCTTGGCCAGCGTTTTCCCCAAAGGAACCTGGGGCAGAGGCGGCGGACTAAACCAATGGAGCGACTTCCAGGATACGCCAGATGATATTACCGAGATCTATTGGACGTTTCGCATCAAATATCAAAATGATTTTGATTGGGCTCTTGGAGCCAAACTTCCGGGAGTAGGATTCGGTCCTGTTCAGACTGTTGCCTCCGGGGGAGCTGGCCCCGGCATAGGTGACAAGGGAGCAAGTCTAAGGTTGATGCAAGAAGCTGGCGGAAAACTCAGAATGTACGTGTATCACCACAGCATGGGCGAAACGTACGGGGATGACATGGGCCAGGGCCGATTCGGCCAACTAAAAAAAGGTGTTTGGCAGGAGTTGTCCGTTCGCGTCGTAGCAAACGAAATCGGCAAGGCCAACGGGATCATGCAAGTTTGGTTGGACGGGATGCTTGTGGCGTCGGCACAGAATATTGAAATGCGGACGGCGACAAGTCCGCAAAGAATCAATTCCTTGGCCCTGCACACTTTTATGGGCGGGGCAGACGAAAGATTTGCGCCGGATAGGGATCAGTTTATGTGGATGGACGACGTGTATTTTTGGCAATACAGCGACAGATTTTTGGCTGCGAACCCATCTGTTGCGCGAGGTCTCACGCTGCATCCAGAATCATATCAGTTGTATACGCCGATTTCAGGAATTGACATCCCTTCAGAAGCCAGCGTACTTTCCACAGATTCGAGAGACTAGTCTTGGGAGGCCATCAATAGCTCCATTCCGGCAGGTAGCGATTGACGGAGTACCTTCGTGTGGCTGTTTGGTTTTGATAGGATCAACCGTCGCTATATTCCCAAAAGTCTAAACTAAGGTGGAACTTTTTGCTCATGGTCCTATGTACTAGTGCCGCGTTTCACTAGCTTTTTGGGAAAAAACGATTCCCGCCATTGGCATACACCGGCATATTGGGCGGAACGAGTAGGATATTGTTGTAGCGCATGTGGCGAAAACGAGCATAGGGGTCGCTCAGTTGGGACATGAGCTCCGGAGCCAGCTCGGGCATGGCAAAAAAGACGAATTCCCCGATGCCCAAGAGTAGCCATAGCGTCAGGTCATCACGAAGATCCGGATTGGGAAGAGCTTCGGACTGGGATAGGCTGAGCAAAGACGCGTGGTGTTTGGCGTCCCAGTCGTAGTATTTTAAAGGCTCTTTTTCCATTTGCAAAAATGGAAAAAGAATAACCTGCTAGGGCCTGAGCGCAGGGATGTCAGGCACTTCCTCTTCCAAAAACTTGGCGACGGCATAGGTCGGATTTTGGACTACCAAAGCCGGATGCTCCCCGCTGCCTCCGCCGAGCACGAGCTGCCGAGGAGAGCAGCGGAAATCCCCGTCGATCTCTTCCAAGGGATGGTAGACGGGCAGGTATCCGAGGTAGCCGACGAGCTGGTGGCGGAAGGAGTCGATATGGCTCATGCTTGTAGGGTTAGGGGTGATTTTTTAGCTCTGGGCCAAATAGCTTTTGTATACCAACAATGCCGCGGCCAGATCTTCGACGGCAAGCCCTGCAGATTTGAAGAGCGTGATCTCCTTGTCTGATGTTCGTCCGGGGTGGCTGCCTTTGACCAGCTCGACGATGTCGGCCTCGACATCATTTGGGGTAATGATACCGTCTGCGATGGGTATCGCTAGTTCGCCTGTCTCATGAAGCGCTCCTGCTCGGGAGTCTAAAAAGATCGAACTCTTACGAATAGCCTCGTTGTCGGCCTCGCGGGTGTCTGGCTTGTGGGATCCGATCAGATCGAGGTGCGCGCCGTCTTTGATCCATTCTCCCTTGAGAATCGGGGTTTTGGAAAGTGTCGCGGAGGAGATCACATCTGCTTGACTTGCGGATACCTCCAGATTGGAGACGGTCTCTGCGGGGATTCCCTGGAGTTTGAGACTGGCTACGAACTCTTCCATTTTTGCGCTGTTTCGCATCCAGATGCTTACTTTTTTGAAGTTTCTGACAGCCATGTGAGCCTGAGCCAAATGCCGGGCTACCGATCCACCGCCGAGGATGAGCAGATTTTCCGAATCTTCTCTGGAGAGGTAGGAGGAGGCAAGGGCCGAGGTACAGGCTGTTCTCCGGGAAGTCATTTCGGAGGCATTCATCATCGCCAGAGGCTGGCCTGTTTTGGAGTCGCTGAGGATATACTGGGCAAAAATGGCCGGCAGGTCTTTCTCTGCATTTGCCGGGGCGACAGTGACTTGTTTCATGCCGAGGTATTCGTGGTTCCAGACCGGCATCAGGATCAGGGTGTTGTCCTCTCCGTCCAGTGTTTTGTAGAAATGGTGATGCCGCACCGGCATGGTGTAGTCGGATCGGAAAATTTCACGGAGCGCTTCGATCAGTTTGTGGTACTCCAAGCATTCGTTGATTTTATCGTCGGGTATGATAAGCATGGGAATATGTCCAGAGGGTCAAAAAGCCAAAGTTGGGGATTTTTCTCAGAAACTGCCCCTTTGCTTCCTTGGTCTTTTGGCTAGACCCGGCAATTGCGACCGGCAAAGAGATAAGGAGTGTAACGTCTGTGAAACGCGTCTTTCGGGATGTCACAGATGGCTCTCAAATTCGTCTAAAAAAAAGAAATCCTTTTGTGATAGAGCGCGTTTCTATCTTGAATTTAAAAATCGCCCAGCCGCAGCTCGTACGAAATTCATTACTTTTGCGGCGCCTAATTACACACCATGTTTCTCGACCTATTAATAGCTATGCTCTGGAGCATTTCTCCCCTCGGAGAGGCGAAAGTCGGTATCCCCTACGCGATCCTGAATGACGTAAATATCTATCTGACTTTTGGGCTTTGCTTTGCTGCCAATGTGCTGGTGTTTCCTGTGATGACATTTTTTCTGGATGTTGTCAACCGTTATTTCATGCGGTGGTATCATTACAAGAAGGCGGCGATTTTCGTCGGACGTAGGGCAAAGTCAGGCGCGGGTAAAAACGTGGAGAAATATGGTTTCTGGGGACTGATGATCTTTGTGTTGGTTCCGATTCCCGGTACGGGCGTGTATGCCGGCACCATCGCGGGCTATCTTTTTGGACTGGATCGGAAAAAGGCCTTCCTAGCCAATACCATCGGAATCTTTTTCTCCTGTGTGATTGTCTGGGTAACCACGGTCTTGGCCACTGGCGGGTTTAATTGAGCTAAAGAAGGTCGAGCTACAGCTCGGTGGACTCCGAGCGCTGTCTCGTGTCCCAAACTCGGAGGATCTGGATTTCGTCGGCTAACGTTCTATAGAATATTTTGTGGTACCGGAGGACTTTGGAGTAGGCTGTCGTTCAAAGGTTTCGGTCGATGGGGACACCGACCGAAGATAGAAATCTAAGAAAAAATCCCCTCCAGAATCTTCCAGAGGGGATTTCGCTTTCAAGTCTCAAATTTCAAATTTGAGATTTCAAATTTTTCACCTATTCTTTGGTCGTTTCGATCACGCCACGGAAATAGCCGATGGACTCGGCAATACCCATGAATGGGTTGTCCATATTGCGCTCGTGCTCCAGGCTGCACACGCCGGTGTAGCCTACTTTTCGGATCATTCTGACCATGGCAGGAAAGTCGATCACGCCACGTCCTACTTCCAGTGAATAGCCCGCTTTGACCGGAGCCGTCAC
>CAZTJM010000198.1:0-7605 GCA_964613865.1 uncultured Limnohabitans sp.
GGAAAACAATATCCAAAAAGGCACCCAATATTTCGGGGACTTTCTCACCGAAATTGGCTTTCAATTGAGCTATGATTTTGATCTTCCAGGAAGAAAAGAAGCAGTAGAGGTACTGGCTAAGGTGGGCTATTCTTTCAGTCCCTTTGAGGGGAAGTGGCAGATGAACGGGTTTTCTTTTGACAATACCCAGTCGGGTGCCTTCGTGCGAATCGGTGCCGGTGTTTCGCTTCCCGACCGTAATTTTTTCTACAAAGATGCCTCCATCGGTGTTTCGCTTTTCAGGGGATTCCATTTCAGCAAGCCTGACAGACTGAACAATGAGCTGCTGCAAAAAGGCTATCAGCCCTTGGGCGGCACTCCTTCAAACTGGGGCTTGAGGATTTTGGGTGAAACAGACGGGCTACTCTATGGGGTCGATGTCTACAACTCTGCTATGAAAGGCCAGGCTACCAACTTCCAAGACCAATCCCTCAACAGCCTGAGAGTCTATGCAAATGCAGGGATGAAGTTTTTCCAATTCAAAAATTTTGCCGTTGGAGCGATGGGAGGACTCGGATATGGTAATATCCGCTATACGCTTAGACAGGTGGAAAAACCCGATTTCCCAGAGCTATTTGAACAGCATTATTTTGATGGTTATTTGAAAAGCTCGGGTCTTATGGCCAAGCCGGAGGTGTTGGTCGAGTACGGGATCCCAATGACCCATCGAAAGCTGTTTGACCTAGTGCTGAGCGCATCCGCCGGATACGAAGTGGCCCTTGGCAACTATCGACTTGGAGAATTGGGTATGGCCCAGTTCCTGACCGGGCCCGTCCTTGGTTTCAGTGTCGGAGTGCGTCCCTGATTCCCGTTTTTGAATTATCCTGAGAACAAAAAACACCGAATTGAATTTTAACTAGAGCATTTTTATCAAAATGCTGTTACCTTTGTGGGGCTTATCGAGAAAGACTGAGGGAAGGGCCCTGCGACGTCTTAGCAACCTGTATCCAAGGTGCTAACTCCCATTCCGGAGATGCCGGGAATAGATGAGCGGACAAGTACCTGTACTTTTCTCCGTGGTTTTGCTCGATTGGCTTTTTGAAACAACTATAACGCGATGCAAAACAGAACGGAATCCCTCCTCCACGCAATAAAGAATCGGATTTTGATCCTCGATGGGGCTATGGGAACCATGATCCAGAGATATCAGCTTACCGAAGAAGACTTTCGTACAGCGGAACTCAAAGACCATCCAAAATCCCTGAAGGGAAACAATGATCTTCTATCCCTGAGTAGACCCGACATCATCAAGCAGATCCACAGAGAATATCTGGATGCGGGAGCAGATATCATCGAGACCAATACCTTTTCCAGTACTACGATTGCCCAAGCAGATTACGAGCTTTCGCATCTGGCCTATGAGATCAATTTAGAGTCTGCCAAGATTGCTCGGGAAGTCGCTGACGAATTCTCGGCACGAGAACCACAAAAGCCCAGGTTTGTCGCGGGAGCGATCGGTCCAACTAACAGGACAGCCTCGCTCTCTCCCGACGTCAATGATCCGGGTTATAGGGCAATTACCTTCGACCAGTTGGCAGAAGCCTATTCGGAGCAGGTCAGAGGCCTGCTGGATGGTGGTTCGGATATACTTTTGATTGAGACCATCTTTGACACCCTCAATGCCAAAGCTGCTTTATATGCGGTGCAGGAGGTATATGAGGAGCGAAATATCCCCTTGGATTCAAAGGAGGGAGGCATCCCGATCATGATTTCCGGTACAATTACAGATGCGTCCGGCAGGACTCTTTCCGGACAAACAACCGAAGCATTTTTGATTTCGGTGTCACATGTGCCTTTGCTTTCGGTCGGACTAAACTGCGCTTTGGGAGCAAAGGAACTTCGACCATATCTGAAGGTACTGGCCCAGAATGCTCCGTTTTACGTGTCAGCCTATCCTAACGCCGGCTTGCCAAACGAGTTTGGCGCATACGATCAGGGTGCCAATGAAATGGCAGACCAAGTACGGGATTTTTTGAAAGAGGGAATGCTGAATATACTCGGTGGATGCTGCGGAACCACACCGGATCACATCCAGGCCTTGGCCAAGCTCGCGGCCGAATATCAGCCTAGAAAAATAGAAGAAGTAACTGAGGAGGAAGAGAACAATGTCTAAGAACTACATGAAACTTTCGGGCTTGGAGCCGCTGGTTTTCACCCCGAATATCAACTTTGTCAATATCGGTGAACGGACAAACATCACCGGCTCTCGGAAGTTTGCCCGGCTGATCCTAAACGGGCAGTACGATGAAGCCCTTGAAATAGCTTTGGATCAGGTGCGCGGAGGAGCGCAGGTCTTGGACGTGTGCATGGACGAGGGGATGCTCGATGGGGAGTATGCGATGGTCAAATTCCTGAACCTTATCGCTTCCGAGCCCGAGATCAGCCGTATTCCCATCATGGTTGATAGCTCCAAGTGGAGTATCATTTTGGCAGGCCTGAAGTGTATCCAAGGTAAGGGTATTGTCAATTCCATTTCCCTCAAAAACGGAGAGGCTGAATTTATTCATCAGGCCAAGACCGTCAAGAAGTTTGGCGCCGCAGTGGTGGTGATGGCGTTTGATGAAGTCGGACAGGCGGATACCTATGAGCGCCGGATCGAGATCTGTGAGCGTAGCTACCGTATTCTAGTCGACCAGGTTAGATTCAATCCGCAGGATATCATCTTTGATCCGAATATCTTTCCGGTGGCGACCGGCATGGAGGAACACCGCAAGAACGCATTGGATTTTTTCCTCGGGACCAAGTGGATCAAGGAAAATCTGCCAGGAGCAAAAGTCAGCGGGGGAGTCAGCAACGTCTCTTTTTCTTTCCGCGGCAATGACCGAGTAAGAGAAGCAATGCACGCTGCTTTTCTCTACCATGCGATTCACCATGGCATGGACATGGGCATCGTCAACCCTACCATGCTGGAAGTCTATGACGATATTCCAAAGGATCTTCTGGAGCGGGTAGAAGACGTGCTTTTTGACAAAAGAGACGATGCCACCGAGCGCCTGTTGGACTTTGCCGAGACAGTAAAGTCTGCGGGAAAAAAAGAAGTGGTCAACGAAGCGTGGAGGTCGGATTCTGTAGCAAAGCGGATTGAGCACGCTTTGGTCAAGGGAATCTTGGACTTTATCGTTGAGGACACTGAGGCTGCCCGTCTCGAGCTGAACAATCCCTTGAAGGTGATTGAAGGACCTCTCATGGACGGGATGAACGTGGTTGGCGACCTTTTTGGAGAGGGAAAAATGTTCCTTCCCCAAGTGGTGAAGTCGGCTAGGGTTATGAAAAAGGCGGTGGCCTATCTTGAACCGTTTATGCCTTTGCCTGAAAAGGGGCAAGAAGCATCTTCTCTTAAGAAAATCCTGCTTGCGACCGTCAAGGGCGATGTGCATGATATCGGCAAAAATATCGTCGGCGTCGTACTGGCCTGCAACAGCTACCAGATAATAGACCTCGGTGTGATGGTGGACTCCCAAAAAATCATTGATGAGACGATCAAAAACAAAGTAGATATCATAGGGCTCAGCGGATTGATCACTCCTTCTTTGGACGAAATGGTCAATGTAGCTTCCGAAATGGAACGTCAAGGATTGAAGATTCCATTGCTGATCGGGGGTGCGACTACGTCCCGAATTCATACCGCCGTTAAAATCGATCCGGTTTATTCCGGCACGGTTGTCCATGTAACCGACGCAAGTAAATCTGTTCCAATTGCAGGAGAGGCGATTTCTGAGGAAACCAAAGAATCCTATCGCCTGCAAATCAAAGAAACCTATAGACAGCTGAGGGAAGAGCATGAAGCTAAGCAGGCGGTGAAACAGCTGGTGAGCTATGAGGAAGCCAAAGCAAATCCGGTTGAGATAGACTGGGCAGCCTTCGAGCCGGTAAAGCCAAACGTGCTTGGAAATACCGTCTTGGAAGACCTGGACCTTTCCATCCTGAGAAAGTACATTGATTGGACACCGTTTTTTAGTACATGGATGCTAAGCGGAAAATATCCAAAGATTCTCGAAGACCCAACGGTGGGAGAAGAAGCCAAAAAGTTGTTTGCCGACGCCCAGGCGATGCTGGACCGGATTATTGCTGAGAAATGGCTTTCTGCCAATGCTGTTTTCGGGCTTTATCCAGTGCAACGATCCGCCGATGACGCGGTAGTCTTTGATTCAAGCGGGCAGACTTTGGGGAGTTTCCACTTTTTGCGCCAGCAGGGCAAGAAAGGAAAGGGAGTGCCGAACCGCTCGCTCGCCGACTATCTGCATCCTGTAAAGACCGATTACATCGGTTGCTTTGCGGTGACTGCCGGACTGGGGATGGAGACTAAGCTGGCCGAGTTTCAAGCCGCAGGAGATGACTACAATGACATTCTTTTCAAAGCACTCGCTGACCGCTTGGCAGAAGCCGCAGCGGAGTACCTGCACGAGGAAGTCAGAAAGAACTATTGGGGCTATTCGACGGAGGAAAGCCTGGACAACGATTCCCTCATTCGTGAAGAATACCCGGGAATACGTCCGGCGCCTGGCTATCCTGCCTGCCCGGAGCATTCCGAAAAGGAAACCATCGCCCGCTTGTTGGACTTGGAAGCTTCCGCCGGGATTACGTTGACCTCCAGCTATGCCATGTACCCGACCAGCTCCGTCTCCGGATTCTACTTTGCCAATCCGGAAAGCAGGTATTTTGGGCTGGGCAAAATCGGAGAAGACCAAGTCGCCAGCTATGCGGAGCGAAAAGGGATCACCCTCCAGCAGGCCGAAAGGCTACTTTCCCCAAACCTTGCCTATTCTCCAGCACCTATTTTAAGTTAATTCATGAAAATAACAGATCACCTAAAAAACGCGAATTCGACGCTTTTTTCATTTGAAATCCTGCCCCCGCTCAAGGGGCAAAGCCTAAAGGAACTTTTGGAAGGAATTGCTCCATTGATGGAGTTTAAGCCGCCTTTTGTGGATGTGACTTACCATAGGGAAGAGTTTATTTACAAGAAGCATCCGAATGGACTTTTGGAGAAAGTAAGCACCAAAAAACGGCCGGGCACCGTGGGTATCTGCGCGGCGATCATGAACCGCTTCCATGTGGATGCGGTGCCGCACTTGCTCTGCGGAGGCTTCACCAAAGAGGAAACCGAAAATGCATTGATCGACCTCAATTTCATCGGTGTGGACAACGTGCTGGCGCTGCGTGGGGATGCTCCAAAGACGGAGGGCAGGTTCATCGCCGAACCCGAAGGCCATAGCTTCGCCTCCGAGCTCGTGGAACAGATCGTGCGGATGAACAATGGGCGTTACTTGCACGAAGAGACCGAAAACAGCTATCATACCGATTTTTGCATTGGAGTAGCAGGCTATCCAGAGAAGCACTTTGAGGCACCGAGTATGAAATTCGACCTTAAATACCTCAAGGAAAAAGTGGACAAAGGAGCGGAGTACATTGTGACCCAGATGTTTTTTGACAATCAGAAGTATTTCGAGTTTGTCGACAAAGTTCGCCAAGCCGGAATCACGGTGCCGATCATCCCGGGAATCAAACCGATAGCCACGATGGGACAGATCACCAATTTGCCGAGGACTTTCTTCTTGGATTTGCCGGATGAGCTTACTGATGAGCTCGAGAAATGCAAGTCCAATGCGGATGTCAAGGCCGTTGGGATCGAATGGTCGATCAAGCAATGCAGGGAATTGATCGATGCCAATGTCCCATCGCTTCATTTCTACACGATGAGCAAGGCGGACACGACTTACAAGATCGCGAAGGAGGTATTTTAAGACTGAAGACCGGAGACTGAAGTTTTCTTTGTTGCAAGGCTCAATTCCAAATGGGGTTGGGCCTTTGTTTTGATTGGTAAAACTTATATTTACGCTGAACTCAAAGAAGTTAGTTATTAATGTTTATGCGGGCGCTTTTTCTTTCTGTCTCGGCGGTTTTCATTGTCTTTCAGTCCCATTCCCAGAATTTTGTGAGGTACTTGAACAAGTACGACATGGAGATCAGCAAACCTCAGAAAACCGAATTTGAATATTTTGAGCTGGTGCAGGGGCAAGGTAGCGTAGTATTGATTCACAGGTTTCAGAGGGATTCCGTCAAGGTTTTTGAGAAGACGGTATTTTTTGACAGTGTAGGAAATCAGCTGGCTATGAACAAACGGGAATTTTACGCGTCAAAAAAGCTTAAATCAATGGAACGGGTGGACTATTTACTGGATGAAAGTCAAAAGAAGACGTTCTATGAAACTGGGCCTCTAAGAAGTGAGGTGATGCGACGGGAGGGAGAGGCGTTTTTCGAAAAATACTATGACTTGCAGGGAGCGGAGGTTCCTAAATTTGAGCAGTCGCCTCCGATCCCCAAGGGCGACATGCTGGGGTGGAATCAATATTTGAGTACCACTTTGCAATATCCATTGGAGGCGCGACGGGCTGGCCACGAAGGGATGGTTATTGTTGTTTTTACATTGGATAAAGAGGGGGTGATTAGCGATCCGCAAGTATTCAACAAAGGGGAGAATCACCAATCCTTGGAAAGAGAAGCATTGAGAATTTTCGAGGAATATCCCTATCGTTGGGTACCAGCGATGGAGGAAGGAGTTCCGGTCGAGACCGTAGTACGGCTACCAATCCGGTTTAAGTTGGGCTAGCGCTCCAGTTTTCCAGACCAAATGTCACTATCTTCGGCCATGATCAAGCTTATCGAATGCCCTCGCGATGCTATGCAGGGCATACCCGGATTTATCGACACGGCGATCAAGGCTGCCTATATCAACCAGCTTTTGGAGGTTGGTTTTCACACGGTAGACTTTGGGAGTTTTGTGAGTTCAAAGGCGGTTCCCCAAATGCGGGACACGGCCGAGGTGCTGGAGCTACTGGATTTGCACGATGCCAAATCCAAGCTCTTGGCCATCGTTGCCAATGTACGAGGAGCCGAGGATGCGCTCCACTTTCCTGAGATCGACTACCTGGGTTTTCCGCTTTCCGTTTCGGAGACTTTTCAGCAGCGCAACACCCATGCCTCAATCCAAGACGCATTGGAGACAGTCGAGACCATCCAAAATCTCTGCAAAACCAAGGGCAAAAAGCAGGTTGTCTACCTTAGCATGGGCTTTGGAAATCCCTATGGAGATCCGTACTCGCCCGAATTGGTAGCGGAGTTTGTCGAGAAACTGGCCGATCTGGAGATAGAGACGATATCGCTGTCCGATACGATTGGCGTGGCCAGTCCCGAGCTGATCACCGAGCTTTTCGAAGTTCAAACTCAGGCGTTTCCCCAGATTGAGTTTGGCGCGCATCTGCATAGTCGCCCGGAGGGTGTTTCGGAGAAAGTGTTGGCTGCGCTGAAAGGCGGATGCCTGCGTTTTGACGGAGCCTTGAAGGGCTTTGGGGGATGCCCGATGGCGAAAGACGAATTGGTCGGCAATCTTGCTACCGAGGCACTGATCGAAACCCTAGAGAAAGCAGGCTATGATTTGGGCTTGAAAAAGTCAGAATTGGCAGAGGCGATGAAGTTGACGGGATTTGTATTTAATCCCTGATTCTTTATACCAAGAGTTTGAACTTCTTTCCCGGCAGTGATTTTACTATCCCTTCAAATTCAAGC
>CAZTJM010000199.1:0-845 GCA_964613865.1 uncultured Limnohabitans sp.
GGTGACCGGGCTAGTCAATAACATCTACACAGTGGATGATTATATCTTTTTGGACATCTCATTTAAGAACAATACGAACCTAAAATTCGACCTGGACCAACTGCGATTCAAGATCGAGGACAAGAGAATCCTCAAGGCAACCAATGTCCAATCCATCGAGATTGAACCGGTTTATCAGCTTTTTGCCCCCGAAAGCTTTGATCGGAAATACCGCAATATCTACGCTTTTAAAAAAGTCACATTCCCTAATTCCAAGGTGTTCACCATCGAATTGACGGAATCCCAAATTAGCGGAAGAACTCTCAAGCTGGAGCTGAAATACACGGACCTTCTGGAGGCAGATACACTTTAAAAAAAGCTTCAGGATGAATGAGAAAAGAGAATTAAAAAGCCTGCATGGAGCATTCCAATTCATCGTTTATCTGATGGTGTTTCTGGACATTCTGATGTTTGTCTATGCGCCTCAATTGATGGTCTTGGAAGGTGTCGGAAAGTACCTTTTTCCTCTTTTCGAAAAGCTCCTAAAACTGAAGATCTATCAAAATGTCCTTCTTGGGAAAATTGCCATTCTGGTTGCTATTGCTCTGTCGGCCATCGGGACGGCTGCCAAAAAGAACCTAGATCTAAATCCAATAAACCAGATCGTGATTCCGATTTCCATAGGTCTGATTCTGTTTTTCGGATCGATCTATATCTACACTTTGGAGGATACTTTTCAGGTTTTTGATTTCACTTCTATCGAAAGCTTGGGTTATATCCTGAGCACTTTGCTGGGTTCAGTTCTTATCCATACCTCCTTGGACAATGTGTCCAAAATGATCAAGTCAGGCTTGGGTAAGGATGAG
>CAZTJM010000199.1:855-7592 GCA_964613865.1 uncultured Limnohabitans sp.
TATCGAGGGCGAGTCTTTTTTGCAGGACAAAAAGAAGCTGGAGAATTCCTATTCGGTCAATATCCCGATGAAATTCTACTTCAAAGGGAAAGTTCATCAAGGTTGGATTAATCTGGTGAATCCATTCAGAGGCACGTTTGTGATCGGAACTCCCGGCTCCGGAAAATCATTTGGCGTGATCAATCCTTTTATCCGCCAAATGATCGGGAAGGGATTTACCATGTGCTTATATGATTTCAAATTTCCCGATTTGGCGCAGATCGCCTATTTCCATTATTTGAAAGCTCAGGACAAAAAGAAGAATCCCCATTTCAAATTCCATGTGATCAATCTGGACGAAGTGGAATATTCCCGAAGGATCAACCCAATCAACAGGAGATATTTGAAAACCGTCGCCAATGCTTCCGAAACTGCAGAGGCTATTTTTCAATCACTTCAAAAATCCGATTCCTCGGGAGGAGCAGATCGATTCTTCGAACAATCAGCCATCAATTTTCTCTCGGCCTGTATCTTCTTTGTGTCTAGGTATGAGGATGGGAAGTATTCGACTTTTGCGCATGTTCTGGATTTCCTGAACAGAGACTACGAGGATATTTTCAATTGCTTGACCAAGCATCCAGAGCTTCGATCCATGGTGTCTCCTTTTCGCAGTGCCTATGAAAAGAAGGTATTCAAACAGCTCGAAGGGCAGGTTGGAACATTGAAAATCTTCCTCTCTCGACTGAATACAAAGGAAACCGCTTGGGTGTTCAGTGGGGATGACTTTGATCTTAAAATCTCAGACCCCGATTCCCCCTCGATTTTGGTGCTGGCTAACAGCACCGAAACGCAGAGTATTACCGGAACCTGCTATTCGGTAATCATCAATCGACTGACTCGATTGATTAATACGAAGGGGAATTTGCCAACTGCTTTGATTGCGGATGAGGCACCGACCTTCTACATCCACAAAATCGAGAATCTGATTTCCACCGCCAGAAGCAATAAAGTGGCGGTGTTGCTGGGACTTCAGGAACTACCGCAATTGAATCAGCTGCAGGGCAAGGATACCGCCTCGACCATGACTTCGGTGATCGGAAATGTCCTTTGCGGTTCGGTTCGACATAAGGATACTTTGTCTTGGTTGGAGATGATGTTTGGCAAACGCAAGCAGTTGGGGCAAAGCGTTTCCATCGACCGAAACAGAACTTCAGTTTCCTACAGCGAAAAGTATGAGCCACTTATTCCTGCCGGAAAAATCGCGTCCATGCACACTGGAGAAATCGCTGGTATCATCGCCACTGAAGGAGCCGAGTTTGACGGGAAATATAAGACCTCCAATGTCCATTGCCGGGTAAATCTAAACATGAAGGAAATCCAGCAAGAAGAAAATTCTTACCGGACTACGCCGAAATACTATGATTTCAAGGGGAAGAAAGAAGAGATCCTGACGAAGCATTTTGAGAAAATCCATCGACAAGTAACGGAGATTATCGAAAAGCATCGAGAAATGGCACCGGTAGAATAGACTCTGTTTGTATGCGAAGAACAATTTCGATCATTCTTTTTCTTTTTGTCGTCCAAGAGGCTTTCCCTCAGTTCAATTCTACTGAGTTTCGAAAGGATTTACCCTATGTGAAAGTGATCCAACCCAGCTCGGTTCATTCTGAATTAGAAGAAATTGGCGAAATACATTTGTCAAATGCGGCCAATTCCAAAGAGGAGAAGAGCCCGGTTTTACTTGCCTCACTCCCTCTGGAGGATTTTTCAATGACTTCAAACTATGGCTACCGATCCGATCCATTTTCGGGAGAAAGGAAATTCCATCGAGGGATTGATCTGAAGACCAATCGTTCTCGAGTTCTAGCAATGCTGTATGGGAAAGTTGTTGCAGTGGGATATGATCCGCTATTGGGGAATTTTGTCAAAGTACGACATGGAAAGTTCGAAGCTGTTTATGGCCATCTCTCCCAAATCTGGGTGGCAAAGGATGACCATGTTTTACCGGGTTCTGAGCTTGGTATTTCTGGAAGTTCAGGAAAAGCGACCGGAGACCATCTCCACTTGACGATCAAAAAAGGTAAGGAATACATCAATCCCACACTATTCATTCAGATGCTTTCCAAGCTGTCAACCAAGGATGAGCTAATTCAATTTTTATCAAACCAATAAGATTATGAGAGACCAAAATGTACTCCCGATGAAGGATCTGGAAATTTTCGGAATCGTCAAAGACGGAAAATTTACCATTCCTGAAAAAGAGATCTTTGCTCTGAAAAATGGAAAAATGACCGATATCGTCGAACTCAGAGATTTGAAAGGGAAGGAGTTTCAAATTGATAGGTTACCGGCAAGGCTTTCAATTGTTCGGGGTGAGGATGGGAATCCAGCTTTGCGGATTGATCCTGTCTATAAAGAGTCAAGTGCCCATCCAGATTTGAGCGAATCAGAACGAAATCAATTGGTCAAAAATGAATTGGCAAACTTGAAGAAAAGCTACGTGGACAAGGAGGGGAATATTCAATCCCAGATTGTCGAATATGATCAGCGAACCAAGCAATTTCTTTTCTACAATCCGAGGGATATCCAGGCTCCCCATCAGGTCAATGGAGAGGCCCTCAGCCCACAACAAAAAAGGAAGTATAAGGAAGGAGAAAAAGTCCAGTTGGCCGATGGAACAGAGTTTCAGCTGTCCCCATCCTCTCCCAAAGGGATTCGATCCACCAGTAAGGGATTAGTGCTTTCGGTGCTGTTAGATGGAGGACTGTCCTATTTGCTGATTACGGGAGTTGGGAAAATGTTGGGTAAGAAAAGCCAGGAGGAAAAAGCTTATAGCGAAGGGTATTTGCAGGCCGTCAAAGAGGTTCAGAAACAAGTAGAACGAAGGATTTCCAGAAACCCGAACGACAAGGATGCTGTCCGGGACTTGAACAATATCAAGGAGGAATATTCCAAAATTTCTGCCGATCCGAATCTACCCAAAGAAGTCCGAGAAGATTTTGATATCAACAAAATCAAGCGGCTGAACAGTATCGATACCGAGGAAGGAAAGAATCCAAGAATGCGAAACGGGGAGCAAGACAATGACCTGGAACGGGACATTTGACCTATTGACTTATATGGGAGTTGAATTGGACATTCAGTGCCTTTTTTCCAAACATGCCGTCCAAAATGAGAAAGGGGAGATCCTGTTTGATTTCATTGACCAAAGCGGAGAGCTTGTCGATAAGGAAGTCCTTAGCCTTTGCCGAAGCAAACGCGCAGCCTATGGTATTTCAAGTCTTAATATTTCCGAGACCATACGATCAGTTTTTATCTCGGATTCCTATGCTTCCTTGATCTTTTTTACAAACCAGTATAAGGCAAGGATCGCAATCGAGGAGGCTGGTTTTGTAGTCGTGGGAGCAGCGTTTGATGAGGATCTTTTGAGGAAATCATTTGAGGAAAATCCTGAAAAAGCCAAGGTGAATACGGTTTTCAGTTCATCTATTTTGGGGCGAGTGATGGATTGTAGAGTTCAGGATTTGATCCATGGAAGAGACTGTTCCTATAAGCTGTCGAACCGATCAGTCCATTTGACGAACCTAAAAACAGAAAAGACTGCAATAGAACCGATAGCGACTTTTTCGCTTCGGAGATACTGCATATCCCAAGGAATATTGCAGACTGTAAGGACATTCAAGCCTAGACAAAAAGGATTGGAGTCATTTTATCAGGTCGTTAAACAGGCTTGGGATGGTTCTAAATAATATGGTTTTGCTATATTTATCAACTTGCCTTTTTAAAACAAAATTTTTAAACCAAACCAATTCCACAATGAAAAAACTGAACTACCTACTGCTTTTTGTTTCTGCCGGTCTAGCTTTCGCCTGCTCTTCTGAAGATGAAAATCCCAAATTGGTGGAGAAAAACGTCACCATCGAAGTGGAAATGGGAGGAGACTATTCCGATTACCTGGTGACTTTTTCCGTTCATAGCATGCTGGCCGGAACTTCCACCTTTGTCGCTCCGGTGTTGGGAGAGCCAAGTGATTTGGATTGGACTCAAGTGGTAGAACAGGGGAATACCTACACCTTATCCTTTGAACCAGAATCTTCTTCCTTATCAGCAAGTTCTTCAGCGCCAATTCATAGCCTAGGCTTTGTTCTCAATGGCGTCCATTTGGGAGGTGCAACAGATGATTCTTTTCAGCCACTTTCGGCAGATGTGCGGGTTTTGGCAAATGGTTCAGTTTTCAAGGAGTTCAGCTATCAGGCTTTGGCTCCTGGGGAGACTTCGGTGCCGCTTGCGGAGGAGATTTCAATTGATTAGGTGTGTCAATTGAACTTTTTCTTCAAAAAATCTGAAATCTCAGTTTCGAAGTTGGTGTAGGGAGGTAGAATTGCACTCAAAAAACCTACTAGAGCAGAGATAAAAATATTAGGAGCGCAAGCGTCAACCATGATTTTGTTCTCTCCAATCGATAATTGAACACCAACCATAAAAGATTTACGGACAATTATACTTTTCTGGGGTATTGAATCAAAAGAATAAACAATGTAACCAGGGAATTGGCTTTTTAAAGTTTGAATCAATTCGTTGAATTTAAGACCATTTGTTACTTGAAGTATCATAATTCAAATTTGTCTGAAGAATTAAGTTACGAATTAAAATTGATTCGGTTCCAAAGTCCGACCTTTTCCTTTAACTGTCAATGCCTTATTCCGGTTTTGTCCAATTGTATGCACAAAGGTCAGTTGTCTTGTCAGTTTCTAGAAATTGGGGCTTCTAGCAGAATTTCCTAAAAACAGGGTTTCCTACGGTGATTATTTCACTCCAGTTTACTCCGAAATGGGTGGGTCAGTATCGGGTGAGATTATCACCATAGGCTTGGTTTTGTCTTCAACGCCGTCCATTTGGGAGATGAAACGGATGATTCTTTTCAGCCACTTTCGGCTGAAATACGAGTTTTGGCAAACGGTTCTGTTTTCAAGGAGTTCAGCTACGAGGCTTTGGTTCCGGGAGAAACTTCGGTTCCATTGGCCGAGGAGATTTCGATTGAATAGGTATTTCCTTACCAAGCGAGAATTCAACGTTGACCAATTCGCTTTACTGGCCTTTTTACCGCGTACGGTTATGCCTAATTCCGGTTTTGTCCAATTGTATGCACAAAGGTCAGTCGCCATGTCAGTTTCTAAAAATTGAGGCTTCTAGCAGAATTTCCTAAAAACGGGGTTTCCTACGGACTGCCTCCCAGTTTTCAAATTCTAATTTTTATTCACTCTCCAAGTCTTCCTTAAAGACCTGCATAAATTTTAACTAAAACCAAAATATTATGGCATTCTCAAAAAAGTACATCGGAAAAGGCAAGCAAGTCGAAAACATGGACATCGTCGAAGTAAGCCTCAACATGGCTGAGCTTCAAAACCACATCTTCGAATACGAAGGAGAAACCTACGTCAAGTTCAACGTCGCCAAACTAAAAGAACCAGACCAGTACGGAAAAACGCATACGGTCTACATTTCCGTCAAAGAACCGGAATCGGATGAATCTTGAAAAAAGCCCTTCGGGGCTTTTTATGATTTTTAACAGATCCAAATTATCAACTAAATGACTTTACCATTCAATGCGCTCATAGGTCATCCTAGAATCACTTTTGGTTACCCACGATTTATAACTGTTTTCATCAGGAATCAGTAAATCCTTGTATCCTGACTTTTTGAGCTCTCTTAAGAACCTTTTAAAAACCATGTAAGATCGACCTGTTAAAATGGCACCGCCCTTTTCCGAAATCCAAATTCTAATATTTTCATCATCAACAGTCTGACTCTTACTTTTTACTTTCACCCAATCGAGAAAAATCTCGATCATTGCCTGAATGAGGATCTTTGATGTTTTAGAAACCCTATTATTTAGGATGTTAGTCAAAATCCAACCCAAAAATCCACCCATAGCTACTAAAGCAGCTACTACGACACCTAACGCCGTCCAGAAATTAGGATCTTCAGGGTTTGTCAAAGTACTAATTATTTGTTCCATAGATTAAGAGTATCGAAATGGATTTACTGAAATCAAGGATTTTTCAGAGGTGCCATTTTTGAAATAGTATTCTCTTCCACCTCCATTTTGTCCAAATGCCGGCTGAACAATTCCTCTTTGAAAAGTGTCACCGGCGATTGATTTAAAGTAGAATAGCCACTTTATTGGTAAAGGATTGGGTAAGCTGTAATAAGCTATCGGGTCAAAATTATTGAAAGGAAATGTCATTGTTAAAAAATCTTCAAGATCAGTTGTAAAACTCCCCGGTAACAATCTACCGCTTTCTGTATCAACACGAAAATCATTTTCGAATGCAGACAACCTGACGAATTTCTGAATTTCAGAACCATCTGTTGTCTCAAAGGAAGAGTCGATAGCTCCTCTTGATTTATCTATGACAAGATTAGAAATATCAATATCTAAATCAATGGCCTTTAATTCATAGTTGCTGAAACTACCAGGGTATCCAAAATCGCTGCCAACGATGCCATTAAAAAAGATATATTGTTTAGACCCCGTGAATGATTTTGTTTTTATTATCTGATATCCCATACCTGACTCTGGAAGTGCAAGCAGTTTTTCAGCTAGTCGGTCGCTAGTTTTATAAAGCATAATTTATAAGCCTTTATTTCAATATAATCCTCTCCCCCTCAGCATCATACCGATACTTCACTACCTCTCCACTGATAATCAGACCTATTGCCTGCTCAATTACTTCATAAGGAGCAATAAACCATTC
>CAZTJM010000200.1:0-7584 GCA_964613865.1 uncultured Limnohabitans sp.
TCCACGCGGCATCCGGTCATCCAGATCGACCCCTGCCGCTCATCGTACGAATCTGACCGTCCATCCATTGGGTGTTTGCCTGCGTCCACACGCCCGCGCTAACGTGAGGGCAAGGTGCCATGGTAGATCGAACCCTCATGTCAGCAAAATTCATTCTGGGCAATGGCCCACGCAGTGAGCGGCGCAGCGGTCCCAGGAGCGTGCGCGGCATTACCCTCATCGAGGCGATGGTCGTCGTGGCGATCATCGCGATTCTGGCCGGGATTGCCGCCCCATCCTTCCAGGGCATGATGGCGAACAGCCGCCTGAATACGGCTGCCAACGACGTGTTCTCGGGCCTGCATCTGGCGAAGAGCGAGGCAATCCGTCAAAACACCTCGATCCGTTTTTGCGTCAATTCCACCTCGCGCGCTTGGATGGTCGAGAACACGGCAGGGACGGACATCCGCGTGGGTCAGTTGAACGCAACGGTCGGGCTTGTTTTCGCAGGCGTTGATACGACCACCGTCGCAGGTCATGGGTGCGTGCGCTTCCGGCCCGATGGGGTTTCCTATGGCTCTGGTGGCGGGCTCATCTCCGCAGGGAGCATCACGCTGAACCTCGGCGGAAGCACGCGGGTGATCAATATCAGGACGGGAGCGATTCATGCTGGCTAGTCGAGGCAATTCGCGCGCGTCGAAACGGAATCAGACCGGTTTCAGTCTGCTTGAAGTTCTGATTGCCGTGCTGGTGCTGTCTGTTGGCTTGCTGGGCATGGCCGCACTCCAGATCAATGCGATGAAGAACAATCAGAGCAGCTACCAGCGCACGCAGGCGGTCATGCTCAGCTACTTCATGCTCGATGCGATGCGCACCAATCGCGGTGACGTTGCAGACGGCAACTACAACATGGCCAAGACCTGTGCCGTGCCGGTGGCTGGCGGCTCCCTGGTGTCGGGGGATCAGCATTTCTGGATGCAGGCACTCAAGGACAATCTCGGGAATGACAATGCCACCTGTGGCGAGATTGATTGCACCGGCATGACATGCACGGTGCGAATCTACTGGCGTGACGACCGCGGCACGGGCGGCGCGACCCAGCAGATGTTCGAGACGGCGAGCGGGCTATGAAACAGTTCTTGAGGCCGAAAGGAAAGGGCCAGGCCGGGGTCACGTTGATCGAGCTCATGATCGCCATGGTGCTCGGGCTGCTCCTGATCCTTGGGTTGAGCAATGTCTACCTGGCCCAGCGCCAGAGCTATCGTGTGAACGAGAATCTTGCGCGCATGCAGGACAATGCGCGTATTGCTTTCGAGTTGATGGCGCGTGAATTGCGCGAGGCGGGGGGGAATCCATGTGGTACGAATCGAGTCGCCAATGTGTTGCTTGGCGCTAGCGGATCACATTGGCTTGACTGGAGCCGCGGCGGGGTGCAGGGGTACGAAGGTAACGCTGTCATGCCGGGGGTGACGACGGGCAACGGCGCCGGCCAGCGCGTTGCAGGGACGGACGCAGTGACCATCCGCACTGCCTCGCTCAATACAGGACTCATCATCACCCAGCATGACGTGACCTCGGCCCAGTTCAAGGTCAATACCTTGGCTCATGGCATCGAGAATGGCCACATTCTCATGGCCTGCGACTACAGACAGGCTGCGATTTTCCAGGTGACGAACGCGTCGTCCTCGAATGTGACGATCGTCCACAATACGGGAACCGTGACGCCCGGTAATTGTAGCAAGGGGCTCGGCTTTCCCACCGACTGCAGTTCATCGAATGGCAATGGCTACTCATTCGAGAACAACGGTTTTCTGAGTCGCTTGACGGTGACCAATTGGTACATTGGCAACAATGCGCGCGGGGGGCGGTCCCTTTTTCGTATCGAAAACGGCGGGGCGCCTCAGGAAGTGGCCGAGGGGGTGATGGATCTGCAACTGGAGTATCTGACGCGGATCGGGACTAGCCCCGCTTCAAGTTACGCCAATGCCGCGCTGATCGGGTCCTGGGCGAATGATGCGGTGTCGCCGGTGATCGCAGTGCGTGTCCGAATGGCTCTCGAGTCGCTGGAGGCGGTCGGGACCGATGCGGCGAACCCCAACACGGTCCTTCGCCGGCAGTTGATTCATGTCGTCAGTCTCCGCCATCGGGAGGCGCTGCAATGAGAAAACTCGCTTCCCCTGGAGCGCAAAGTGGCGCTGCGCTCATCGTTGCCTTGATTCTGTTGGTGATCATGACCCTCCTTGGTCTGTCGAGCGTGCGAACAGTCGCGCTCGAAGAGCGGATGACCGCAAACACCTATGACCGCAGCCTTTCTTTCCAGGCTGCCGAGGCGGGCCTGCGCGCAGGCGAACTTGCGGCGCAGGCCCAGGCCGATGCCATTCCGCCCAATAGCGGCTTTGACAGTTTCGGCGTCTATGTCGACGCGAATGACAGCTGCGTCGCGTCGCCGTGTCAGAACGGCTTGTGTTCCACTCCCGACAAGGATTGCCCGGCTCGCTGGCTGGACCCGAACTTCGCCGGCTGGGTGAATGCTGCGGGGTTGGGTCTGGGCACGCTTTCGACCACGCCGCAATACATCGTCGAGCTTCTTGGGGACAATTTTCCCTGCAATATCGATGACCCCACGACTGGGGCGCAGGACTGCAACCGTTACCGAGTCACTGCACGAAGCCATGGCGGTGGGGATCGGGCGATGGTGATTCTGCAATCGATATATGCGACAGAATGAGAGGTGCATGATGACTTTCGATTTCAGACCGGCGCGCGCCCGTCCCCTCATCAAACGCGCACTCGCTGCGTGCTGCTTGCTTGTTGCTTCCTTCACAATGCAGTCCGCGGTGATTGCTGCGCCGGTCATTCCCGAGACGCCGCTTGTGGCGACGCAGGCGGCGGTGCCGCTGAGTATGCTCACCGTTGGTCGTGACCACACGCTTTTCTATGAAGCGTATAACGATGCGAGCGACCTCGATGACGATGGGGTGCTCGATATCCGGTTCAAGCCGTCCATCACCTACTACGGATTGTTCGATTCGGGAGTCTGCTACACGTATAGTTCGGGCCTCTTTTCGCCCTCAGCAGCAGCGGGTGCGAACGGAAAATGCTCAGGCAGCCGGTGGTCAGGGAACTGGCTGAACTATGTCACCACCAGCCGCATCGATGCCTTGCGCAAGGTGTTCTATGGTGGTCACCGTGAAGTCGATACCGACGCTGAGACCATCCTGCGGCGGAGTTACATTCCGCAGGATGCACACTCCTGGGCAAAGGAATACACCAGCGTAGCCAATGACGGCTACGACATCAGTGAGTACACCCCGCTTTCCAAGCCTACTTCTGGAAGGCGGCATTTCTTTGGCAATCTCACGGACACCAGAGGGGTTAACTGCGGCACGCTCAGCAACTGTAGTGATCGATCGCCCCTGCTGCGGGTGATCACGAACAGTCAGGATCGACGCGTATGGCAATGGGCGTCGTCTGAGGTCCCCGTCTTGCACGAGACGAACAACCACAACGGCACTCGTACAGATTATTCCGTGCGTGTTCTGGTCTGCACCGCTAATTTCAATAACGGGTGCAAGCGCTATCCGAACGGCAACCTGAAACCATACGGGCTCTTGCACGAGTATGGCGAGAACGAGTCGATGTATTTCGGCTTGCTGACGGGCAGCTACAACAAGAACATGTCGGGCGGCGTGTTGCGCAGGGTCGTCTCGTCCTTCAAGGCGGAGGTTGACCAAACGACGGGGCGATTCACCGCCAATGCCACGATCGTGAATGCGCTCAACAGTTTGCGTATCCGAGACTTCAATAACGGCAACACCTCCAATCAGTATCGTGGCGGGTGGGTGACGACGCGAGCGATGACTGAAGGCGAGTTTGTCGATTGGGGCAATCCGATCGGCGAGATCATGTACGAGGCGCTGCGCTATTTTGCGGGCAAGAAGGCGGCAACGTCCGCGTTCCAGACCTCGGGTAGCCACGATGCACATCTCGGCTTACCGGTGGCGACCTGGGACGACCCCTACGAGGCGGGGAGTGCAGCCAGTGCCCAATGGTGTGCACGACCGAACATGCTCGTCGTGTCGGGCATCAACCCGTCCTTCGATTCGGATCAGCTGCCGGGCGCTGCCTTTGGCTCTTTTTCCGGGGACCTCACGGGTCTCAATGTGGCGGATATCGCCCAGACCATTACGTCTCATGAGCCCAACATCGTGGGGCCTCGTTACATCGGGCAGGTGGGCACCGATTATGACGGTGCGCCTACGGCGAAGAATGTGACTTCGCTGGGCAACATTCGGGGCCTGGCACCTGAAGAGCCGACGAAGCAGGGCAGTTTCTACTCGGCCTCAGTGGCGCATTTCGGCAAGACCACAGATTTGCGGCCGAGCCTGACCGGACAACAGTCGGTCGATACTTACGCCGTGGTGTTGAGTTCGCCCCTGCCTCGGATCGAGGTGCCGGTGGGTGGCCGCACCATTACCTTGGTGCCGTTTGCCAAGTCGATTGGCGGCTCCAGTATCAGTAATGCCAAAGGCGCTTTCCAGCCGACCAACCAGATCGTGGACTTCTATGTCGATAGGATTGCCAATTCGTCCACTGCAGATCAGGACTCGACAGTCAATGGCGGACGTTACTTTGCACGTTTTCGCATCAACTTCGAGGACGTCGAGCAGGGCGCGGACCACGACATGGACGCGATCGTGGTCTACGAGGTGGCAGCCACTGCCAACAACACCTTGCGTGTGCGATTGACGCCGGAATACCAACAAGGTGGCATCCAGCACAGCATGGGTTACGTGATTTCCGGTACCACCAACGACGGCATCTACCTGGTGGTGCAGGACGAGAATGTGGACAGGCATTATTACCTCAATGTGCCGCCGGGCCTCAATCCAGGTGCGTGCGACGTCAGCAACCCGCCTGCGGCTTGTTCAAAGCTGCCATACACCGGTGGGCCCACGAATCTGAACTTCAGCGAACGTTTCTTTTCTCCGGGCGCATCGTCGGCGAGCCTACTCAGGGACCCCTTGTGGTACGCCGCGAAGTGGGGAGGGTTCGTCGATCGCAATGGCAACAATCGTCCGGACTTGCCGTTGGAATGGGATGCGGACGGCGACGGCGTTCCAGATACCTATTTCCTTGTGCAGAACCCGCTCAGATTGCGCGAGGCGCTCAAGCGCAGCTTCGACACGATCGTGGCGCGTAGCGCCAGTGCCGGCAACATCACCTCCAACGGCCAGCAGTTGCAGGCCGAGAGTCGCGTCTTCCAGACCCAGTTCAATAGCGCGAACTGGGAAGGCGAGTTGTTCTCTTATGCGATCACGTCCTCCGGCGTCAGCACGATTCCGACATGGCGTGCCTCGACGATGGTCCCCGCTGCCGCATCGCGCAACATCTTCACCTGGAAGGATGCAACCACCAAGGGCATTCCCTTCCTCTGGGACAGCCTGTCGGGCGCGCAGCAGACAACGCTGGGCGGGGCTGCGGTGTTCGACTATCTGCGTGGCGATCGGAGCAACGAGATCCAGCAGGGAGGGACATTGCGCACGCGGAATCGCTTGCTGGGCGACGTCGTGCATTCCTCACCCTACTTCGTGAAGGACAACAACACGGTCTTCGTCGGCGCGAACGACGGCATGCTCCACGCCTTTTCGGCGAGCACGGGGGCGGAGGTGTTTGCCTACATACCGGGGCTGGTGTTCAACAAGCTGCCCACCTTGGCCTCGCCGGCCTATGCCCATACCTTCTTCGTCGATGGCGATATTGCGGTATCCACGCGTTCGCAGACGCCAGGGAAGAACGTCCTGGTGGGGTCGACAGGTCGCGGAGCAAAGGGTCTCTTCGCGCTGGACGTCACTGATCCCGCCAACTTCAGTGCTGCGAACGTGCTCTGGGAGTATGGCGGCGCAGCCGACAACGATCTCGGACACATGCTCGGTCGACCGCAGATCGCCACCCTTGAGAACGGTACCAAGGCGGTCCTGGTGGGGAACGGACACAACAGCGTGAATGAGCGGGCAGTGCTGTACGTTTTCAACCTCGAGACGGGTGCCTTGATCAAGAAGATCGACACGGGTGTCGGTGGGGGCGCGAATCCGAACGGGCTGTCGACGCCGGCGCTCGTGGACAGTGGCGGCAACGCGGGCATTGATACCGTCTACGCGGGGGACCTGCAGGGGAACGTCTGGCGTTTCGACTTCAGCGGTAACAACTCCAACAATTGGGGGTTGCACTATGCCGATCCTTTGTTCACTGCACGCGACCCTGACGGCAACCCTCAGCCGATCACGGCGCAGCTCACGGTCGCACAGAACACGGTCACGACCGACTTGCTGAATCACGGCAAGACCTTCGTGTTCTTTGGCACGGGCAGCTACGTCTATGCGAGCGATGTGACCAGCACGCAGGTGCAGTCTTGGTATGGGCTGATCGACGAGGGGCGGATCACCGGCGGTCGGGCCGACCTGAAGCAGAGAACGATCGATTTGCTCGGGACGGTCGGCATGTTCCAGACGCGGGTCTTCTCGGAGGGCAGCAACGGCGACATGAGCGGGAAGAAGGGCTGGTTCGTCGATCTGAAGGACCCGACTGCGCGCGGCGAGCGCATCGTAACGAGTTCCATCCTTTATCGCTTCCTCGAGCCCGTGCTGCTTGTGAGCAGCATCATCCCGGACCCTGACCCGTGCGAGGCGGGTGGCGGTGGCTATGTCAATGCGATCAACCCATTTACGGGTGCGCGGCTTACCTACTCGCCCTTCGACCTGAACAACGATGGTCGCTTCGATGACAGCGACAAGTTGGGCGGCGACAAGGTGGTCGGTTCCTTCGATCCCAGGATCGGGATGCCGGGTGAGCCGACGATCGTTGGCGATCGACTGGTCGTCGGCGGCTCCAGTGGCGACATTGCCGACATGCGGATCAACCTTGGGCTGAAGCGCACGGGGCGTATCTCGTGGCGCGAGATCGTGAGGGATTGAGATGAAGCGAGGAAGCGGTTTTACCTTGATCGAGGTGATGATCGTCGTGGCGATCGTCGGGATCCTCGCAGCGGTGGCCTATCCAAACTACCAGGAGCATGTGCGCAAGACGCGGCGTGCCGCTGCTGCGGGTTGTTTGCTCGAGTTGGCGCAGTTCATGGAGCGCCACTACACGACCAACATGAGTTATGCGGGGGCCGTATTGCCGCAGAACACGGCATGCCAGACTGATCTGGCCGCCTTCTATACGTTCGGCTTCTCAGCGAATGCGGTTACAGCTTCGACTTTCGAACTCGAAGCGGATCCTGGGACAGGGGATCCGCGCTGCGGTGTCCTGGGCATCAACCAGGCGGGCGCTCGTACCGAGACCGGCACAGGCAGCGTGGCGGACTGCTGGTAGCAAAGGCTTGAGCCGCGGTTGGCGGGCCGCCGAGCTGGCTGCCCGCCAATCCGGGCTTTCTTACCCGCTGTTGCGCAGCCCCGCGGCGATGCCGTTGATCGAGATGTGGATGCCGTTGCGGATGCGCTCGTCGGTGACGCCGTCCCCGGCCGCGGCGTCGCGGTGGCGGCGCAGCATCTCGACCTGCACGTGGTTGAGCGGGTCCAGGTACGGGAAGCGGTTGCGGATCGA
>CAZTJM010000201.1:0-7485 GCA_964613865.1 uncultured Limnohabitans sp.
AAGCAAAAACGAAATCAAAATAAAGTATGAGGCTGGAATGTCGACACCGGTCGAAATGCACGATGGTTCTGAGATACAGCTGAATAAGTTGGCTTTGGATTGGGATCCGGAAGACCGGAATTCCGCGGTGAATGCACTCCAAAAAGCCAGGGCCAAGGATGAAATCTTGACCGGGCTACTCTACGCCAATACAGACTGGAACGATCTCCATCGGACGCTGAAGACGAGCAAAACGCCACTCAATCAATTGAAGGAAAATGAGCTATGTCCGGGGATTAAAGTTTTAAACCAGGTCAACGCGAGTTTCAGGTAAGTGGTCTTCTATTTTGCTTCAGCGATACATTGGTTGCGCTGGGCTTGGTCGAAGGAGCTTGCAAATTGGGTGAGCTCAGTTTGTAATTTATTTTAAAAGATCTAACCCCCACTCTCCTTCGCAGGTTTGAGAGCTAAAAAAAAAGCCGGCCACATTCCAGGGGCCGGCTTTGAATGTTGTAAGGATATGGTTTTTACTGTCCCACCAAGAAAATAGCGTTGCTCAGCACAAGTTTTCCACTTTCCCAGAACCCCCGGAAGATGGGGTTGTCCACAAAGTAGATGAGCTGGCCACGTCCTTGTGGATCGGCACCGATTGCCAGGGATTCGCCCATTTTGGACTTGATCTTGTAGCCGATATAGCCAGTTCGATAGGATTCGTTGGATGCGATGACACCTGCGTTTGCCCCTCCCGAGAGGTAGGCAAATCGATTGGAGTTGTTTTTCAGGGTGTAAAACTTGCCTCCCGTCCCGTAGCCGAGCGGATGGGTTTGATCCATTTTGACTTCATAGATGGCTCCCGCAGTGCCGGAGGAAATTTCCAGACGCTCACCATCAATGTATGGCTCCAAGCGCTCTTGCTTGGAAAGTTCAGTCGCTGCTTTTTCCGCTGCTTTTTTCTCGTCGTCCGTGTCGTATGTTTTCAAAGCAAAGCCCTCTTTATTGGCAAAGAGATTAAGTGCTGCGTCAAGTGCGATCAGTTTTCCTCCAGCCTTGACCCAATCCGTGATTTTTTGTTGCGCATTTGCGTTGAGAGCGGATCCGAAGGTTGAGGGAAGGATAATTACGTCGTATTTGCTGAGATCATAGCCTCCCATGGAGCCTGCGTCGAGGGTGACCAGGGGAAAGTTCAGTTCCTTTTCGAAGAAATGCCAGATCTCCCCAAAACTGAGTGAGGAAGTGCCGCTACCCCCAACGAGGGCTACTTTTGGCGACTTGATTGTTTTGATATTCGGAGAGCCAAAGTCTTTGCCTTTGTCCATGTAGCCGGTCTGGGTGGTAGCCAGCTTCACCCCAAATTTGTTAGCCGCATCTGTGACTTTCTTGTCAAAGTCATGGACGTACTCATTGCCACCTTTGGTGATGATGAGTGAACCAGCGGGGAAGCTTTTGCCCTCGACTTCAAAGGCATATTCGGCATACTTCACGCGCACTTTGGCGTTGAGCAGGGCGGTCAAAAAAGCGACATCCCTAGTCCCTTCCCAATGGGAGAGGTAAGCTACAGGCGTTTTGCCGACTGGATTTGTGGCGGGGGCGGGCTTCTCGTAGGCTCCGGCGGCATCTAGCTTGGTCTCCAGCGCATAGGCACTGACGCCGTAGGCGTACGGCAAAGCCCAGCTGGTGATGTCGTAGGTGATGGAGTCATTGAGCGAGGGACTTGGTTCGAAAAGCACTTGGGTCAGGACTGACCTAGGCTGGTATGCATTGATGACGATGTCGTTTTCGGCTGTAGAGAAGGTGACTCCGGTTTTTCCGCTTTGATACTCAAAACCCTTCAGTCCGGATTTGGCGCCGGCCTTGCCATAGCGGATTCCGTTTTTGTCCAAGAGCTCGAGCAGCTTGGCGACTTGCGCTGGATTGCTTTCGCCCTTGATCACAAAACTCTTGTACTTGCCTTTGGGGGAGGTGGAGTTTGTCTTAAAATAGGCGGCAAACTCGTCCACCAGTTTTTTAGCGTTTTGACTGGTCACCTCTGCTGCAGACATGGCAGCGGTGTAGTGGCCCGCGATGCGGCTACTTAGCGTCACGGTATCACCTAGAGAATTGTAACCGCCGATGCCGGCTCTTCCGCCACCGCCTTGTTCGATTGTCATGCCGATGGCTCCGTTGTACATGGGATAGGTGTCGCCGTAAGAAGGGTAGAGGAGATCAAAGCGCTCCTTGGTGAAATAAAACCTTCCCATTTCGTCGAAGTACCTAGCGGTATTTCTGCCGAAAATATCCTGGAACTCATGCTGGAAGGGAGTCAGCTGCTCATGCAGGGGCTCCGCGGCGGGAGCCATATAGAAGGGCTGATCAATTCCCTGCTCGTGGAAATCCAAGTGCAGCTGAGGCATCCACTCCTGATAGATCTTCAATCGTTGCTGGGATTCTACCTGTACCTGCCAGGCCCAGTCTCTATTCAAATCAAAAAGGTAGTGGTTGGCGCGTCCTCCCGGCCAGGGTTCATTGTGTTCCTGTGACTGGAGATCTGGCTGAAGAGTCGTATTCATTTTCTGGTTATACCAGTTGGAGTATCGGTCACGCCCATCTGGATTGATGCAGGGATCGAGGATGATGACCTGATTCTTCAGCCATTCTTGGGACTTCTCGTTATTGGGGTTGGCGAGCGTGTAAAAGGTAGAAATCGCCGCTTCCATACCCACGGATTCATTCCCGTGTACGTTGAAGGACATCCAGTTGATGGGAATCTCGCTGCTGGGCGTACCCTCCATTACGCCCGCGCGCTTGAGGTTGTCGGTGCGGATTTGCTCCAGCTTGGCCATGTTTTCCGGACTGGAAAGGATGGCGATGATTAGTGGTCGTTTCTCGTTGGTCTCACCATATTGGATGAGTTTGATGTTGGGATTTTGCGAGGCTACGTGCTCGAAGTAGTCCACCATGCGATGGTGTGGGGTAAAGCGATCCCCAGGCTTATAACCCAAAAACTGCTCTGGAGTCTGGATCTGGGCAAAAGCTGCCCAGATAATTGACATGGCTAAGGCAAATGAGAGGAAAGTTTTCTTCATAAGGGTAGGTTGGATTCCAATTGGGAAGATAAAAGCTTTTTATCCTTGATGGTCAGCGGCCGGCAAAATTGCTTTTGAAAAACTCGGCGCTTGTTCAATCTGTAGGATTCGCCGAGGCTATGCTGCGCTTTTATTTCAACGACCTCAGTTTTTCCAAAAGATCTTCCGAAGACACCAAAAGCTTTTCCATCGCTAGAGGGAGTTCTGACGATAGATTGCTTTCCATCTGGTTTAACGCGTCCATGACTTTGGTCTTCAGGGATTTTCCAGGATAGGTCAGATGAATGGATACGGTGCGCTCATCCTCTTCACCCCGTTTCCGCTTGAGGAGGTTTTGGCTTTCCAGCTTTTTCAAAAGTGGTGTGAGCGTTCCGGAGTCCAGATTCATTTTTGCGCCCAATTCATTAACTCTGAGGCCATCTTCATCCCAAAGAATGGAAAGCGCCAAGAATTGTGGATAAGTGAGGCCAAAATTGTTAAGCGGCTGCTGAATCCGCTGGATTAACAGACGAGAGCAAGAATAGAGGTTGCGCGATAGGTCGAGTATGGGAAATTCTGAATCCGCCATTCCAATAATAATGATTGGATACAAACTACTTGTTTTCAATTCATAAAACAAGAAGCTCGCTGATTTTCAGTAGTATCTCCCTATCATAGGATGATCCACGATCGCCTTTTTCAAAGCCAGAGCGTCGATAGTTCCGGGGACCTTATAGGCGATTTTTCCGCCTGGTTCTATGAGCAAAGTAATGGGGAGGCTGCCATCCCAATCCTCGCCCACCACCTTGATTACTTCATATTTGTCCTCGGTGTCCATTAGGTAGTTCGGAACAGCCGAGGCCTTGCCCTTCAAGAATTTCAGGGCTTTGTCAAATTGGTCTGGTGTATCCATGCTGACCGAGACAAACTGAAAATCCCGCTCTCCATACATGCGCTGCATAGTGACGAACTCGGGATACTCGATGATACAGGGTCCGCACCATGTCGCCCAGAAGTTGACTAAGAGGAGCTCGTCGGTGTTGTTTTTGAGCAAATCAGCCAAACCATTTGGACTCAGCTTTTCCAGATTGACTGGTTTTTCCTGCCAAGCCTTGTTTGTCTTGATGGTGTAGTCGTTTTTCCAGGCCCATTTCATGGAGCATCCGAAGGCCGGAGTCTGGGCCATTTCGCCTTGTAAAGCCTCTCCCTTTAGGCTCGCCTCGATGGCGTTTCTCAGGTCTTCTGCATTGCCGGTACCCGGTTTTTCCTTGGCATCTATACGACCTGAGTAAGACAGTTTTCGGTTTTTGTCAAAAACAAAAACATGCGGCGTGGCCGTCGGTCCATAGGCTAGAGAAAATTGGTGGGTGTCTCCGTCGTATAGGTAAGGGAAATTGTAAGACTTATCCACAGCTCGGATTTTCATCTCCTCATAGTAGTCGCCCAGATCCGTATATCCCAATTCCTCCGGCAGCACGGCGATGGGACTATTGGTAGAGATGGCGACAAAGGCCACGGATTTGCCCTTATATTCATCTACTAGGCTGATAAAACGATCCTCATAGGCTTGGGCAGTTGGGCAGTGGTTGCAGGTAAAATTCACCACCAACACGTCAGCATCCTCAAAATCTTCTAGACTGTGGAATTTTCCATCGACATCAGGTAAGCGGAAGGGTGGGGCCGGATCGCCGATTGCCAACTTGGCGATCGGTTGCTCTGCTACGACCTGTGGATCTGGTACAAATTGCTCCGTGGTTTCCGCTGTCTCTTTCGTTGATGTCTCTGAGCTCTTCCCACATCCGAAAAACAGAAGGACTGTGGATAAGTATAGAATAGCTAGCTTGGATTTTTTTCGGGTATAGTTCATCGGTAGTGTGGATAAGTTCGGATCTCTATATTAGCGAAAACCCGTTTTGATAGGCGTAATGCAGTCTGGTATTGGCGTCCAGGTCGTTGAATTCCTGGGCGATTGGATCCCATTTCAGCGCTCGGTTCATCTCGTGGGCGATGTTGCCGATGGTGCAAACCGTGCAGGTGCTATGTCCGATTTCGACGGGTACTATTGGATCTTTTCTTTTTCGAATACAATCAATGAAGTCTACATGATGGGCACCAAAGCTGAAGTTTTCCGGCTCTTTGCCGATTTCAAGAGCCTTAATCGAAGTGTCATAGTTACCCCTTGAAACTTTGATCCAGCCTTTTTCGCCCATGAACTTGACGCCCTGTCGGCCTTCATCAAACTTGGTGATCAACATCTCCGATCCATTGGCATATTTATAGGTAAGCGGAGCTGCAGCAGTCGCGGGTATGACCTCCACAGGACCATTTCTATCCATACTCAGCCCCCACTGGGCTACATCGATCATGTGTGCTCCCCAATCCGTCATCAATCCTCCGCCCGTTTCTTTGTACCAGCGCCAGGCTCCCCAAGCAGCTTCGTTTTTTTCCGGGTTTAAGGTGATACCTGGGTTTAGCAAATCATTGAAGTGAAGTTTGGGTAGCGGGCCTAGCCATTTTTGCCAATCCAGTCCCGCCGGAAGCGCTTCTTCGGGCAAGTCGTAGGGCTTCGGATGGGGATTTTCCCCCACATAGACCAGTACTTGGAATATTTCTCCAAGGCGTCCTTTCTGCACATGCATGGCGGCGGATTGGAAGTTGACGGCGGCGCGCTGCATACTTCCTACTGCCAAGACCACGCCGTTAGACCGAACGGCTTTTATCAATTCTTGGCCTTCTTTGATGGTGAAGGTCAGGGGTTTTTCCAGGTAGATGTCTTTCTTTGCTCTACAGGCGTCGATGGCCATCAGCGCATGCCAGTGGTCGGGCGAAGCAATGACGACCGCGTCGACTTCCGGGTTGGCGAGTAGTTCGCGGTAGTCGGCATACAGCTTCGGAGCAACAGTGGGCTTACCTGCTTCATTTAGGTTCTTTTGTACGCGTAGGGCAAAGCGCTCACGCTTGACCGCATACACATCGGCTCCCGCGACGACCTCTACTCCTGGGATTTTCATGAAGTTGTTTAGCAAGCCCATCGCTTGTCTGCCGACGCCTATGAATCCCAAGCGAACCCGCTCTTGGGCAGTCTGAAAAAGAGGCTGAGCTGTGGACGCAAAGCCCAGTTGTGGAAGTAGGCTCATACCGGCACCGGTGAGCAGGCTGGCACCAAGGAATTTTCTTCTGGAAAAGGAGGATTTACTCATTCGTAAGGGATTTTGGGTTTTGTTTTTCAAATCAATAGTCGAAATAAATTAGCTGTTTTGGATTTGGAAATGAAGTTTCGAGTTCTCTAATCACCAGATTTTCTTGGGATAGCGTTTTTGGGACGAAAAATCATCCATTCTTCGGAACTCACTGGTCTATTTCAATGCTTATTTTCATAGATTATTTCTATTTCAATGACTATCCAACAACTCGAATACCTGATCGCGGTTGACAAGCAAAGACATTTTGGAAACGCAGCCGAATCCTGCTTCGTCACCCAGCCTACCCTAAGCGCCCAGCTTGGAAAGCTGGAAAAGGAACTGGGCGTGATCCTGTTTGACCGTAGCAAAATGCCAGTAATCCCGACGGAGATCGGAGTACAGATCATCGCGCAAGCAAAAAAGGTGGTGTCCGAAAGCAAGGGCATCATGGAACTGGTGGCCCAGCTCAAAGGTGATATTTCGGGGACGATCAAGCTTGCCATCATACCCACATTGGCTCCTTATCTTTTGCATCTCTTTGTGAGGAAATTTTTGGAAAAATACCCCAATGTCAAACTCGAAGTGCAGGAGATGGTCACTGAGGAGATCGTCCGGAGGCTAAAAAACGACGAACTCGACTTGGGAATCATCGTCACGCCGCTGGGGGAGTCTGGGGTGGTGGAGAAGCCCATGTTTTACGAAAAATTCTACGCCTACCTTTCTCAAGACCATCCACTCTTGAAGGCGAAGGAAGTGACGGTAAGCGACGTGAAGACTGAAGATCTTTGGATCTTGCAGCAGGGACACTGTTTCCGGGATCAGGTGCTGAATTTCTGTGATCAGACCAGCTCCGGGCACAAAAATTTCCACTATGAGAGTGGATCACTGGAGGGGCTGAAAAACATGGTGAACCGCTACCAAGGAATGACCTTGCTACCGGAACTGGCCACGCATGAGCTGTCGGCGGAGGAAAAGACCAGACTCAGGCCCTTCGTCGATCCTGTACCTACTCGGGAAGTCAGCATCATTCTCAACCGCAGCTTTCTCAAGCAAAAGCTGGTGGAGCTGCTCTACAAAGAAATTACCGAAGCCATTCCTGCGGAGATGACGTCAAAGGCGCACGGTAAGATTGTTAGGTTTAAATAGTCAGAGCGTCACACCGCTAATGACCATATGAGAGAGAAGCTCGTTTTTTATTTTTCGGGCTCTCAAGATATCGGTTTGATTCGCCTCTACATTACCTAGTTGTCTATAAAGGGAGGACCTGGTTAGAAAATAGTCTT
>CAZTJM010000202.1:0-7397 GCA_964613865.1 uncultured Limnohabitans sp.
AAGTTGATATTTTCAATTCAACTTTCAAATGGCCGACTTTTAGGGGAGCTTACACTTTCTCAACAATAAAATCCTGTAATAGCTGCATTTGTCCTGGGTTCAAAACATTTCCCTAAAGATATCATTTCAACTGAAAACGAAAGGATGTTTTTTCAGGGTAGGGAATTTTTCCTTTCGCATAGTTACTGCCTTGGGGCAGTGCTTCCGTCTCCTATCCTTCACTTGCTCGGTTTAGGACCGAAACTGTTCCTCATTTTTGACCATCGGTTAGTATCTCAATCCGCTTTCGGCTATTTTTAGCTTAGTCCCAAAACCCAACCTTATGAAATCGAGCATGTTGCCTGCGATACACAACGGTATGTTTATTGACCATGCGAGATTCCATGTGGCCTATAAAAAACAAACTATAAACACATGAAAAGATTTTTAGCGCTTGCCCTGGCAACGGGACTATGCGGAACTGTCCTCGGACAGGGCACCCAGCTGCTGAGACAGCCCACGCTCAGTCCAACCGAAATCGTCTTCGTCTATGCCAATGACCTCTGGAAAGTAGCCAAATCGGGAGGAAACGCCGTCCGAATGACCAGCAATGAAGGGGAAGAGACCCTGCCCCACTTTTCTCCAGACGGAACCCAGATTGCCTTCACCGGAGAATACGACGGCAACATGGACGTGTATTTGATTCCAGCTACGGGGGGCGAACCTAAACGACTCACCTGGCATCCGGGAGCAGATCTGGTCACGGGATGGACGCCTGACGGCACGTCGGTGATCTTCAGCTCGGGACGGGAAGGTCATGCCACCCAAGAGTCCAAGTTTTTCAAAGTTGCTGCCAAGGGCGGGATACCTGAGGCCCTAGCCATCCCCCGAGCCGTAAACGGGAAAATCTCGCCGGACGGCAAGTCGATCGCCTACCAACAAATCTCC
Organism: uncultured Limnohabitans sp.; assembly: GCA_964613865.1. Classification (GTDB taxonomy): domain Bacteria; phylum Bacteroidota; class Bacteroidia; order Cytophagales; family Cyclobacteriaceae; genus Algoriphagus. The sequence continues at coordinate 928 of CAZTJM010000202.1, forward strand.
TTTTGGGATCCAGAGTGGAGAAACCACCGGGGCGGGCAGGCCAAGCCAATTTGGATCGTCGATCTGGACGATTTTTCCCTGAAAATGACCGCACAGACCGACAACGAGCGGCACACCGATCCCATTTGGCTAGGCAATAAAGTGTATTACATCTCCGAGCGGGACTACTTGGCCAATATCTGGTCTTTTGATCCGGCGAGTGGGCAGGAAAAACAGGAAACCTTTCTCAAGGACTTTGACATCAAAAGCCTCGACGGCAATGGTACCGAAATCGTCTATGAACAGGGCGGCTACCTGCACCTGCTCAATCCCCAAACCGGGCAAAGCCAACAGCTCAATATCACCGTCTCTGGGGACTTTCACTGGGCTAGGGAGCGCTGGGCCAATGTCTCTGGCTCAGTCCTGCAAAATCCCCAGCTTTCTCCTACTGGTCAGCGGGCCATCTTTGAATACCGGGGAGAAATCCTGACCATACCCAAGGAAAATGGTGCGGGTAGAAATGTGACCAACACTTCCAAATCAGCGGAACGCGCTCCGGTCTGGTCTCCCGACGGAAAACAAATCGCCTACTTTTCGGATGCCAAGGGAGAATATGAATTGGTCATTGCCGATCAGGAAGGCAACAATCCTCGAAACATCAGCCTGCCAGACCCCAGCTTTTATTTCAAGCCGGAGTGGTCTCCCGACGGTGCCCATATCGCATTTACTGATACGGATTACCAGCTGTGGGTGGTAAATGTGGCTTCTGGAACTGCTAAAGTGGTAGAAACCGACCGCTACGCCCATCCGAATCGGAGCATGAATCCGGTTTGGTCGCCTGACGGCAAATGGATCGCTTACGTCCGGCTGATGGACAATCAGTTCAAGTCGGTGTTTGTCCTGAATGTCGCCACCGGGGAAAAGATCCAGATCGGAGACGCTATGGCGGATGCCATCACCCCCGTTTGGGAGGAAAGCGGCAAGTACCTGTATTTTTTTGCCAGCACGGATTTCGGCCTGAATACGGGCTGGCTGGACATGAGCAGCTTTGACCACCCGGTCAACAGAAGTCTGTATCTGGCAGTACTGAGCGCCTCAGACTCCTCCCCACTGCTTCCTTTGAGCGATGAGGAGACTGTCGAAAAAGAGGAAAAGAAGAAAGAAGAAGCCGTAGAAGTCAAAATAGACGCAGACGGAATCCAAAATCGTATCGTCGCAGTGGACATCCCGGCGAGGGACTATGCCGGATTGGCTCCGGGTCCGGAAGGCTTTGTCTTCTACCTCGAAAACATTCCAAACCAAGGCAGCACCCTACACAAATACGACCTGAAGAAGCGAAAATCAGAGGTCTTCCTGCCGGGCGTGACTCAGGTGGTGGTTTCCAAAGATCGCAAGTCCATGCTCTACCAAAATGGCAGTACCTGGGGGATCGTAGAAACTTCCGGCTCGGGCAAGAAGTCCGGAGACGGAGCGCTCAAGGCTATCGGCCCTATGAAAGTCAAGGTCAACCCGATGGACGAATGGCAGCAGATCTACCAGGAAGGCTGGAGATACCAGCGGGATTTCCTCTACGTGGACAATGTACACGGCGCACCTTGGGATGAAATCTATGAATGGTACAAGCCATGGGTAGCGCATGTCCGTCATCGAAATGATATGAACTACATCATCGATATCCTTGGCGGGGAAGTGGCAGTGGGTCACAGCTATACCCGAGGGGGAGATTTTCCCGAGGTCAATTCCGTTCCGATCGGTTTGCTTGGTGCTGACTATGAAGTCGTAGATGGCCACTACAAAATCAAAAAAATCTACAATGGCGAAAGCTGGAATCCCAACCTGAAGGCTCCTTTGGCCCAGCCCGGCGCGATGGCAAAAGTTGGCGAATATGTCGTAGGAGTAAACGGCAAGGCGATTGAGCTAGGGTCAAATCTTTACCGATATTTCGAAGGGACTGCCAACCAGCCGACTAAAGTTCACCTGAACAGAAAGCCTGGAATGGACGGCGCCCGGGTGATTCAGGTTTTGCCAGTAGCCTCGGAAAACCAGCTCCGCAGCGTGGATTGGGTAGAGGGCAACCGACGAAAAGTGGACGAACTCTCGGGCGGTAAACTGGCCTATGTCTATATTCCAAACACTGGAGGTGCCGGATACACGTCCTTCAACCGCTACTACTTTTCGCAGCAGGATAAAAAAGGCGCCGTAATCGACGAACGAAACAATGGAGGAGGATCGGCTGCTGACTATATGGTGGACATCATGGCCCGCGATCTGCACGGGTATTTCAATTCACGGGCAAACGACCATCGACCCTTCACCACTCCCATGTCCGGCATCTGGGGTCCCAAGGTCATGCTGATCAACGAACGCGCTGGTTCTGGCGGTGACCTCCTTCCCTATCTTTTCCATAAGATGGAAATCGGCCCGCTCATCGGTACCAAAACCTGGGGCGGACTGGTGGGCACTTGGGATACGCCTCCCTTCATCGACGGAGGTAGAATGGTCGCACCCCGAGGTGGATTCTATGATATCAATGGAGAATGGGCCGTCGAGGGAGTCGGTATCTCCCCGGATATCGCCGTGGAGCAAACTCCAAAAGAGGTGATTGAAGGCCGGGACCCTCAACTGGAACGAGCCGTAAAAGAAGCATTGGATCGACTGGCAAAAGAGGGTATCGAGCTCAAGCCCGAACCCAAAGCACCTATCCGCTATTTCCGACCAAAGGAAAACTAAGCTTACAAATCTCCAAAGGCTCTTGCTGAAACTATCCGGAAGATAGACCTCGAGGCTACGAATCCCTTTGAGATACCTCAAGGGGATTCTTTTTTATCCGAGCTGAATTTTGTTATCTTCTGATATGAAAATCGGTGGAATTCTTACGCTGCTGTTTCTATTGCTCAGTGCCTGCAGGATTCAGGACGGCAGACCAGATGGTGTATTCATCCGCATCCACAACAATTCGGACGTGAACTTTGAAAAAGTAACGGTCCAGTCTGGCAATGAGGAACAATTCTTTGGGGAAGTCCTGTCCAGAACTGCCTCGGAATACAAGGAATTTGATTACGCCTTTCGCTACGGGGCTGTTTGGCTTCAAGCCGAAGGTCAGGATTTTTCTTTGATCCCCACGGACTATGTTGGAGAAACTCCCCTTAGAGACGGCTTTTACACCTACCGAATCGGGCTCAGCTCCGCCAACCTATCCGACGCGGAACTGACCTTTGAGCTGATAGAAGAGAAGTAAATTTGTATTGCCTAGTCCTCATAAGGATTCGACTCCGCTCAGCCTGACATCAGGCTACGGGCATCGGACATCCGACATCGGTCATCGAGCATCAGACTCCAGACATCGGACATCCGACATCGGACATCGGACATCCGACCTCCCTCCTACTTTCTCTCCGGCCAAATTACCGAAGCCAACACCGAAGCGATCAATATTCCTCCCACGATACCCAGCGAAGGTGTGGATCCGAAATGGTAGAAAGGCGCTGAAATCATCTTGAAACCGATAAAGGCGAGAATAATGGCCAGCCCGAACTTAAGTCGGCTGAACATGTGGATGAAATTTGCCAACAGAAAATACAAGGATCTCAGGCCCAGGATCGCGAAGATATTGGAGGTATAGAGGATAAAAGGATCATCCGGAGCGATTGCGAAGATTGCCGGAATAGAATCGACTGCAAACAGCAGGTCTGTAAATTCGATCACCGCTACCACCACCAGTAGCGGAGTGGCCATCTTTACCCCCTTCTTGACGACGAAAAACCTATCGCCGTGATACTCGGGTGTCACCTTGAAATAACGGTAGATCAGCTTTGCTCCGGGATTTTTGGTGTAATCATTTTCTTCCTCTTCATCGCTTGCAAACCAGGATTTGTAACCTGCATAGATCAAAAATGCCCCAAACAGTGTCAAGACTACATTGATTCGGACGGAGCGTTGCATGAGCTCCATCTCTGGCAGATAGGTCATCGAGATGATCCCTACACCTGCAAAGATGAAGATGGCCCGCATCACCAGCGCACCGATTATACCCCAAAACAGGACTTTGTGATGATACTCCCTCGGCACCTTGAAGAATCCAAATACCAGGATAAAGACAAAGAGATTGTCCACGGAAAGCGCCTTTTCTATCCAATAGGCGGACTGAAACTGCGAAAACTTCTCCAAGCCGACCTCTTCATGGGTCACGATATAAATGAATACGCTGAACACCATCGAAAGCCCAACCCAGAATATGGACCAGATTGCGGCTTCTTTGTTGGAAATGATGTGGCTCTTTTTGTTGAAAATGCCCAAATCGAGCAAGAGCATAAATCCTACGATAAGGGCAAAACCGATAAGTATACCGGGGTGGTTGATTAATGAATCCATGAAAAGGAAGGAAGGCTAATGTGAAACCGGGTGTTGCTACCCGATGAATGTGATTTTACTGGCAGTTGGGTTTGGCGCTACCAGGTTTCAAAAAAAGCCTGAAAAAGAATGGTTGTGTCAAAATGGGAAGAAAGCTGTGACGGTGCTGGTTCGGCTGAAACTGATCCGATAAACCTGACTTCCGGATTGTACCGAAAATCCAAAGCTGAATCCAGAAATTTAAGAACCAAATCAACTTGAATTGATCCTGATGGGGATGAGTTTCTAAGATGGAACTCCGGAACAGTATCCGTACTCAGATAACTTGTATGCTCATCATTAATCTTAAAATCCGGAACAGGCGGAAAAATGCAGATCAAGCAGATCCCCGCAATCCAAGCAGCCAGCATCAATCCGAAGAATTCCTGTTTTTTCATCTTTGTCAATGAGCCTCCAAAGGTAGAACAATTGAAAATCCTGTTGAACATCCCGTCAAAATCTTTTGGAGATTCTTAGGCCACTGGGAAAAATGCCTCAAAGTCCTGAGCCAGCGCATTGCCAAAATATGCCTTGGCGAGCCGATTGGCGCGGATCTCAGTCCAATACCTGCTATGCTTGCCTGAAAAGGCCGGCAGTCGCTTGAAACCCCAGGCCAGATTGAGCAGGCTCGGCAGACCGATCTTTACGTAGAATCCGAGCAAATAGGACCCCAGCAGCTTCTTGCGATCACCCTCCAGCCCAAATTTGTAGTCTAGGTAGTGTCCATATTCATGTTGGATGATACGGTTGCGGGATTCTCCTGTGATCCCGGAATGGAGGAAAATGCCGACGCCTGGAAGACAGATTGCGCTTCCGGGGAGGATTAGGCGCGTCTCGAAGATTGCGATTCCTTCCAGCATCTCCTTGTCATCAATTCTCTTCATATCAGCTTTAGACTGGCTTTGCAAATTTTAGGATACGGATAAGAACCTGAAGATTGTGGTTATTCGATATTCTCTGCAACTTTATAGAAATCAAATTTTTATAATCATGATAGAAGAATTGTTAAAATCAGCAAACGGGCCCCTAAGGGAGCTGTTGGCAAGTGTGGGCGGAAGCGGCGACTCCGCGGATGCGGTCAGGGATAGCTTTGCGAAGGTAATTCGGGAACAGACCAAAGAAGGCAACTATGAGGGCGTGATGGAGATGTTTTCCGGCAAAGAGACCAGTCCGGAAAGCCCGACCGTCGAGCATTTAAAAGGGAATTTGGGAAACAAACTCAGTGACAAGCTGGGAATAGACACGGACAAAGCCTTGGCAATCGCCGGTCAAGCGCTTCCTCTCCTGCTCAATATCTTCAACAAGAAAGTAAATGACGCTCCGCAGGCCAATGAAGAGGTTGCCGGATCAGTCGTCAAATCCATCAAAGAAGAAGACGAAGCTGGATTGGGCAGTGTCTTGAGCTCTATCTTCGGGAGCGGCGAAAATCCAAGCTCCATTGATCTGGGCAGCGTCATCGACTTGGGCGCCGGGCTGTTTAAGAAAAAGTAGCCCATCGCTCCCCGGTCTTTTCAAAAACCAACCGGAGCCTGCCCTTCACTATCCCCTAGTTTTAGCGAATGGTCGGTTCCACTTCTAACTTCAGATATTATCAAAATTCAGTTCTTATGAAAAATCTTAAAATCCTTTCAGCAGTCTTTTTTCTCTTTTTCGTGGCTTTTGCCGCCCAGGCGCAGATTCCAAAAATCCCCGGTGCAGGCACTTCCGCGCTTTCCAGCCAGGTTTTGGGCATTTTGGACAACACCAGCGGACTGAACCTGTCGGGTGACCAAAGCAGCAAGCTCAAGGCAAACAACAAGTCCTTTGTGGACCAGCTGATGAAAATCACTGGAGGCTCGGAATCCGATGATGCGAAGAAATCCAGCATCCTAAACCTTAAAAATGGCCGGATGAAATTTCTCAACGACCTCTTGGGCAATGAGCTGACCCAGAAATACATGGGAAATGTCCTCAAAGCGATCAACCCGCTCAAGTCAAAATTAGGGCTGGCGGCGCTTGCATTCTGAGTTCATTTCGCTCAATTTGAAGCCTTGGAGATTTTCCAAGGCTTTTTCTTTTCCCCAAAGATGAAAAAAATCCTCGCGCTTCTACTTCTATGTATT
>CAZTJM010000203.1:0-7319 GCA_964613865.1 uncultured Limnohabitans sp.
TGCAATCAGGTTTGTATCGCCATTACAAAGGTAAGGATTATTTTGTATTTCAAGAGAAAACGATGCTCCTGACCGTGTTCCTCTTGGTGAACTTTGTTCTGTTCCTGTTTTACCAATGGTTGATCAGAAAGCCTGCCGAACAGAAGCTCAAACTTAGAGCTGAGATCGAAGGGTTTAAGATGTACTTGGCTGCCGCGGAGGAAAAAATGCTGCAGTTCAGTAATCCTCCAGAAATGACTCCGGAAAAATTCGAGGCATTGTTGCCTTATGCGATGGTCTTGGACGTCGAGGAGATCTGGGGGGAGAAGTTTGAACAAAAACTCAAACTCAGTGCAGAGCGTCCGGAGTACCGCTCTAGTTGGTATCATGGAGGAATGATACAGCGGGCCACTTTTGCCCATATGCTCAACTCGAGTCTTTCCAATACGATGAGCCAATCCAGTACCAAGCCTTCAAGCCGTGGCGGCGGCTCCGGGGGAGGGGGATTCTCCGGCGGCGGCGGCGGTGGCGGCGGCGGTGGGAGCTGGTAATTAATCAACCATTCTTTAAACTTAATCTGATTGTCCGCAATCTTGCCAGTGATCGAGTTTCCTTCTCTCTTCCGGCTGGAAGTCCGATGACCGAAGACCGATGTAGCGCTAAGCTTAGGGTTCAGCGATCTTTTGGATAGATAAAGTCCACTACTGGCATAAAAGCGGATATACATAAAACATAAATAGATAGATTGGGTAGCAAAAAATCCGGCCACTTTGGGGCCGGACTTTTTTTTGCCAATTCCAATTTTTCCTTTAATGCGTAGGTTAGAAAAAAAGCCCGGTACAATACCGAGCTTCTTCACTAAAATTAATCCATTCTTAAATCGTCCAACTTTTAGGAGTACATCACATTAAGTCGGGCTTTTCGATTTATTGGGTGCGCCTGTTAGGCTTTGTACATTACTTTTTTGATGGCTTCCACCGTGCGCTTGATATTTGGCAGAGTCGCCTCGATGTAGGTAGGCGAGTAGCTCAACGGAATATCCATGGAATTAACTCGGATTACCGGAGCATCCAAGAAGTCGAAGGCATGGCGCTGGAAGTGGTAGGTCAGTTCGGAAGAAATCCCGGCGATCGGGTTGGCCTCCTCGACGATCACGACCCGGTTGGTCTTTTTCAAGGATTCCACGCAGGTAGCATAGTCGATCGGACGTACGGTTCTCAGGTCGATTACCTCGCATTCCACGCCCTCTTTTGCCATCTCTTCAGCAGCTCCCAGAGCTACTTTCATCATCTTTCCAAAAGAGATCACCGTAACATCCTTGCCTTTTCTCTTCACGTCCGCCACTCCGATTGGAAGAAGGTATTCTCCTTCAGGTACTTCGCCCTTGTCAGAGTACATCACCTCGGATTCCATGAAGATCACCGGATCTGGGTCGCGGATGGCTGCTTTCATGAGACCTTTGGCATCATACGGATTGGAAGGCACGATGACTTTCAAGCCGGGAGTGTTGGCAAACCAGTTTTCGAAGTTGGAAGAGTGGGTAGCGCCCAACTGACCGGCGTTACCTGTGGGTCCGCGGAAGACAATGGGCACGGAATAAGCTCCGCCTGACATGGAATACATTTTGGCGGCGGAGTTGATGATCTGGTCTATAGCTACCAGAGAGAAATTGAATGTCATGAACTCAATGATCGGCTTCAGTCCGCTCATCGCAGCGCCCACGCCCAAGCCAGCAAAGCCCAACTCGGCGATAGGGGTGTCGATCACGCGCTCTGGACCGAATTCGTCCAACATTCCCTGGGATACTTTGTATGCACCGTTGTACTCGGCTACTTCCTCACCCATCAAAAAAACGTTCTGATCACGTCTCATTTCCTCGGACATCGCTTCTCTCAAAGCTTCCCGAAATTGTATTTCTCTCATTGCTTAAGACAAAATTTTGGCTCGTAAAAATAGAAAGGAATCGGGCAAAAGCAAAAGCCGCCGGATTCTTTATCCGGCAACGATTTCAGCCCAGATACACGGTCTTAGTGTTGACAAATTCCAGGATGCCATTGCGGCCCAGTTCCCTTCCAAAGCCTGATTTTTTGATCCCGCCAAACGGAAGCGCGGGCTGAGAAGCCACCATGGCGTTAAGAAAAACGGCTCCGCTGTCGATCTGGGCAGCCAATTTTTCCCCTTTTTCCAAATCCGAAGTCCAGAGGGATCCCCCCAAACCAAACTCTGTCGCGTTGGCTAATCGAATAGCTTCTTCCGTCGTTTTGACTTTGAAAACCAGCGCAACCGGGCCGAAGAGTTCCTCCTTAAACGCAGGAGATTCCTCGGGAATATCCGTCAAAACCGTGGGACTAAACTGTGCACTTCCTTTTTTGGGTTTCTGTCCGCCCAGGAGAACGGTTGCACCGAGATCGACCGACTTTGTGACTTGAGCATAGAGCTCTTCCGCCAGATCCGGCCGGGCCATGCAGGCAAAGTCTGCGCTTTCGTCCAAAGGATCGGCCATCTGGAGCAGGTTGATCTTTTCAGTAAATGCCTCCATAAAGGGTTCGAAAACCTCTTCCTCGATGATGAATCGCTTGGCGGCGATGCAGCTCTGACCAAAGTTGACCATCCGGCCTTTGACGGCAGTCTCGGCTGCTTTTGCTATGTCTGCATCGGCTAGGACGATAAATGGGTCACTGCCGCCTAGCTCCAAAAGGGATTTTTTGATGTTTTTTCCGGCTGCTGCCGCTACTGCGGCGCCTGCTTTCTCGCTTCCGGTCAGGGAGACAGCCTTGATTTCATCTTTGTCCAGCAGAGCCAAAGTGGCTTTGGAATCGATCAGGAACGTTTGGAAAACGTTCTTTGGAAAGCCTGCTTCCGCAAAGATAGACTCAATGGCCAAGGCGCATTGGGGAACGTTCGAGGCGTGCTTTAAAATACCCACATTTCCAGCCATCAGCGTCGGTGCGGCAAAACGAAACACCTGCCAAAAAGGGAAGTTCCACGGCATCACCGCCAAGATCGTCCCCAAAGGCTCGTGGAGGAGTTTGGCTTTTTTGCCATCAGGAAGATTGATGGTTTCCGGAGCGAGGAAGGTTTCGGCATTTTCGGCGTAGTAGTCGCATGCCCAGGCACATTTTTCGACCTCGGCTCGAGACTCGCGGATCACCTTGCCCATCTCGGCGGTGATGAGGCGAGCGTAGTCTTCTTGGTTTTTGCGAAGGACTTCTGCCGCCTTCTTCATCAAAGTAGCCTTTTCTGCAAGGGGCACTTTTTTCCAACTTTCGAAAGCTGTGGCCGAACCTGCGACTTTGGCGTCGATTTGCTCCTGCTTCAAAAGTTCATATTCCCCGAGGAGTTCTGAGGTCCACGGGTTGATCGATTTGATTTTGCTCATTTTTCTATGGGTTTTCCGGCGTCCTTCCACGCGGTGATCCCTCCATCCAGCATGTGGACCCGCTTGAAGCCAGCCTTTTCAAGCAAATCGGCGGCCGATCTACTTTTTTTGCCGGTTCTGCAGTAGATGAGGTAGGTGTTCTTTTTGTTCATAGCTTCGATTTCGCCGGCAAAATTTTCACTGAGAAAGTTGATGTTCAAAGCGCTATCGAGATGCCCATCAGCGACCTCTTCCGGAGTTCTTACATCGACTAGCACCACGTTTTTCTTGGTGAGTTTTTTCTCAAAATCCGTTACAGAAAGGACGCTAATTGAATCTTTTTTAGCCGATTGGGCAAAGGTCGCTGCGCTGATCAGCATCAAGGCGAATAGAAATAACAGTCGGATTTTCATGGGTTCGGGTTGAATAAGCGGTCTAGGTCTGCCATATTGAACCGAAAATTTACCCCCTTTCGTTTCAAAAATGCCCCAAAAGATAGGATTGATTTCAGATTCCCACAGTTACATCGATCACACAACACTCTCCCACCTGCAGGATGTAGATGAGATCTGGCATGCAGGTGACATCGGGCTGAGCTCGGTGATGTCGGCCTTGCCGAGCGGTAAAACTATTCGGGCGGTATTCGGAAATATCGACGACCTGGAGGCACAGCGGGCCTATCCGGAGTGGCTTGACTTTGAGCTTGAGGGAGTGCGGGTGCTGATGACTCATATTGGGGGAAAACCGCCCCGTTACGCCAAAGGCGTGAAGGAGCGAATCCGGTCCTCTGGTGCTCGACTTTTCATCTGTGGTCACTCGCACATCTGCAAGGTGGAATTTGACCCGGCATTGAACTGCCTCTACATGAATCCCGGCGCGATTGGACAGCAGGGCTTTCACCACATGAGGACGATGTTGCTTTTTGAACTGGAAGCTGGAAAAATCCAAAACCTGCGCGTGGTCGAACTTGGGAGAAGAGGTGTCTGAGAAAGCTGCTTTTTCAAGTCAAAGCCTTTATTTTAGCCTCAAATCGAAATGTCGGGTAAATGTCGGGTGAAAACCGAGTCCAGTACGTCCTTTGTCAAAAATCGATAGCAGAACTTGCCATGGTTAAACAAAACCTATTTCACATGAAACAACCAGAATTGGGCAAGAAGATCTCTGAACTGAGAAAAGCCAAAGGACTCACGCAGGAAGAACTCGTCGAGAAATGCAATCTAAACGTGCGCACCATCCAGCGCATCGAATCGGGAGAAGTGACCCCGAGGAGCTACACGGTCAAGGCACTGTTTGAAGCCTTGGATTACCATTGGGAGGAAGTGAAAAGCGGATTGTCCGGTGAGGAAAAAAAGTTGCCGAGTTACCTCTATCTTGCCTTTGCTGCCGGTCTGGTATATTTCTTTTTGGCTTTTTTTGAGATTGGGATGGAGTATGAGTGGATCGAGGAGGGGAAAGTTCAGAATGCGAATTATTTCCTGTTGGTGAAGATTGGAACGTTCATCACCTATGTCGCATTTATCTACGGCTGGATTCGACTGGAGTCTTTTATTCCCAACTTGGTGTTGAAAATCGCGCTTTGGACCATGCTGGGAGCCAACGTGGTTTGGTATGCAGTAGACTGCTTTGGCCTGATCACAGGACAGTGGGAGATGGAAGATTATTACCTTGTCAAGCTGAGTACCTTTGGACTTGGCTATGCCTTTCTCGGCATAGGTTATCTGGCTTACAAGAGGCTTTGGTCAAACATCCCGCAGATCATCGGGGCTTTGGGTCTGATCGCAGGAATCCTGATATTTTCGGGGCTTGGCGTGATCTTCGGATTGATACCCCTGACGCTATTCGAGATCGGCCAGCTCGGAATGATGATCTGGGCCATAATCAACATCGGGAGAAGCTCTTCTCCCGATTCTACTTTTACTGCTGAGTTGCAGTCTTGATTCTCTCCTTTACAATTTTTTTGAAGTTCCGTTATTATTGGACTGAAGGCCTCGATTTTCAAAATTGAATTATGGAGTTTCGTACTTTAGGGTCTGCTTAAAAACTTAGGGTTTTAGATTTTGATAAATCAGTCCAGAATTCCATCCAAACTGATTTTTGATTTCTACATCTCGACAGATCCATTCTATAGTCCGAACCAATGCATAGTTGAGACATCTTCACGCTAAATCACACAGGCACAGGAGTGTCTCACCAGCCACTTTGGCCAGCTTGAGCGACAACATGATGGAGACAATCCGGGGTTGATTGGTTTTTTTTATCTGGGTAATCAGGTCATGATCAGTCGCCTGCGTATGTCCACCAACAGCGAGGTCAACTGACTGGTGCTGGAGTAGGGGCTGTTTGGTAGACGCTTTATGGTGGTCTTTGCCATATTTCCCCTTCACTTGCGCCAACTCAAAATCCCCCCTCTCCAATCCTAACCGAATCAGTTTTAAAAATTTGTCGGCAGGATATATTTAATTTTTAATTTAAAATTACGCAGGAGGGAAGGCTGCAGTCGGCCACCTACTTTCGCTCAGGCATCTCTTGGATTCGCCCACTGCGGATGCTGCGAAACAGGGATCAATCTGGGAGATGACTGGGATGAACCCTACCCGTTTTATTACTTGGGCGAGCCCTTTGTTCCTACTTCCATTTGAATATCGAAATGGTAGGTTCCTTCGGATTGATCTTCAGTTCCAAGGTCGCCAGACTAGCGCGATAGAGCCGGGAATTGAATCCTGAGAGACGAAATGGGATGCCGGTGCAAAAAGCCATTGCCTCCGGTGCAGAAGAGGATTGGTGCACGCCTTTTGGTGATCTTTGCCCTAGTTCCGTGCACTTGTTCCAACCCAAAATCTTAAAACCCCCTCACTAATCCTAACCGAATCAGTTTTTATAATTTGTCAGCAGACTCCACTCTTGTTTTAGGTTTATTTCGATCATTTTGGGCTGGCGGCTGAATGACGCGCAGATGTCGGGTCAAATTCAGGATTATTTCGTCCCAAGTTAAAATACAATTAAAGATATTGCCATGGTTGATCAAAAACAGCAACTTATGAAACAACCGGAACTGGGCAGGAGGATCGCAAATCAGAGAAAGGTAAAAGGATTGACTCAGGAAGACTTGGTAGCCAAGTGTAACCTGAGCGTTCGAACTTTGCAGCGCATAGAGGCCGGGGAGGTAACTCCGAGGAGCTATACGATTAGGGCTTTGATTGAGGCTTTGGAAATGGACTGGAACGAAGCAGGGCTTGAACAGCAACCTTTTTTCAATGACGATCTTCCTTCTTCCTTTAGGCGTTCGATTTACGTTTCTTTTGGGTCTGGGATATTGTATCTGTTATTTCTGGTTGCCCAAACTCCCTTAGATCTAAAAATTGTGGCTGGTTCTAAAGATGTTAGTTTTGAATTATATTTTTCAATTAGACTTGCGTCTTTAGTTTTCTATTCAATTTTCATGATGGCATTTGTAAAAATTGCCGCCTTTTCGAGAAACGCTACTTTAGGAAAAGCTTCTTGGTTAATGCTTATCGCGTTTTTTCTCGGATCATGTGTAGATGTTTGCCTTTATTACAAATCTGCTTTGCCTTATAATCTAGCTGGTGGAATTTTGGCTTCAGTTTCTTATGGATTAGTCTATTTGTATTTCGCTTATGGCCTAGTCAAGTTTGAGTCTCCCCATCAAACTATTGCGAAGCCTTTAGGAGTCTTTGCGATTGTTTCGGGTTTTCTCTTTATTACTGTCTTGGGGGCTGTTTTAGGCATTGTTACCATGGTAATTCTCTATATCGGTCTTTTGTATTTTCTGCTTTGGTTTGCGAAAAATCACAGCAAACCTGCTTCTTTCGATTCGACTTTTTCTTCCGAATTTCAATCGCAAGCTTAATGTGAAAGTTTGTAGACTTTTAATAGAGAGAGACAGTTGAAGGCGCTAATGAGATCTAGACTTCGGTTGAAAATCAGTTAGGAATAACTTCCTAGGAATTCGCCTTATCTGCAG
>CAZTJM010000204.1:0-7261 GCA_964613865.1 uncultured Limnohabitans sp.
TCTTTGGGGGTAGTCTGATCATTTTTGGGACGGGGTTGAGTTTGTAATTCAACCCTGATATTCTTACCATCCCGTACTGTTGTCGGGATCAATTGGCCTATCTATCCTTCCTGGTGCTAGCAATAGCTGCTTCCTGCCGACGCTTTTCGGGAGCATCGGGAGCCGGCTTGAATTACCTCACCCCAACTCTCTTCCCGATATCACTAAGCTCATCGGGACAGGCCCTCGAGGAGAGGGAGCTTGAGCAGTGGTGGACTTGGAGATCCTGGTCAACCATCCGCAAATAGTCGCAGAGCGATGACATTTGGGTCCGGTCTTGGTGATATATCCCATACTCTCCGAATGTGCCGAAACGGTGACCGAAGCAAAGAGAAGCATGGAAATCAGATGAAACCAGAATGCAGGGGTCATCGGGGGGATAAACGGGTTGCAAAGCGGTGGTAATTAAGTTGGTAAGGGCAAGAAAGGGAAAAATCTGGAACTAAATAACCCTGCAAGCTGGCTCCTCACTAAATTAATCCACTAGATTAATTTTTACGCTCGGCCCTCCTGTACTGGGTATTTTTGAATAAACGAAGGACTTTTAGCCAAAAAATCTGGCCTCTCGGTGCCATTGGAGATTTTCCTGATCGGGCCAACGGTATTTTTCGCTTGGAAGGCTGATCTTCTTTCCTTCCAGCGATGCCAGCCCGTAAGGATGAGCCCGGCCTCGAATTGATCAAAGGTAGCGGAGTGACTACTGTAAAGGAATAATGTGCAATAAAGTAACATATTATCATCTAAAATGACGAAGCCCCCCTTCTATTTCACCAAATCAACTTCTCCCGGTTGCCAGCTTTTATCAAACCAAGGCTCTAGTGGCCCATAGAGCCGAAGGATTGCGTACCACGCTTTTCCATCGACAGTCTGTATCCAATTCGATTCTTTGCCTTCGGGCGCCGTCGGCGCGAAGTAGAGATCCACCGACCCATCAGCGTTTGCTGTCAGGTTGTCCCGCTTGTTGTTTCTTCCCGGGTAAGGTTGGCCGGTTTGGAGTTCAGAGCGTGTCTGCGGATCGTAGATCACCAGTGACCAAAAGTCTTTAGCGGGCACATTGGCGGGGATGTTCAATTTGTAGGTTTTGCTTCCGTCCAGATAGTTTCGTTTGCTATCGGTTGCCACCACAGCATACTGAGAGCCTTTCCCGACCATTTTCTGTACCATTGCCGGAGTGTTGACCGTTGCCTGGTAGAAGAATGCAGTACGTGGATCAAGATACCGTCCGGCGGCTCCGTCATCTTTGAGCCACTCATAGCTCCCGCCAACAAAGGCAGCATACCATGATCTGTTAGGGTACAAATAGGTGTCGTCCGTCCGTGGGCGAAACGCCATGGCCCTGGCTGTCGCATTGCCGATGGCTACCGCATCTGTCAGGATTTTTTTCATTCGGGCATCAGGGGCAAATGGCTTTCCCTTTTGAATTCCAATGGAGGCAAAAAGTCCCAGCATCTCAGGGTCCCACATGGAGCTTGGTTCCCGTTCCACTACGCTGTGCAGTTCTTCATAAAATTCGAAGTTGTTGGCATGGATGGTATTGAAGCTTTTTTTGGATCCATTGACAAATACCATGGCAGGGGGATTGGCGGCTTGCAGGAGTGGATAGATTTTGAGTCCATTCTTGAACATGGAAACAGCCGCATCGGGTTTTCCATCAACCAAAAAACCGCGAAGGACAAGCCAGTTGACATAGCTTGTGGATTTCACCACGAAATATTTTTGCCCGTCTACGGTTTGCTCGGTACCGCCAATTGAACCCTGAAGATTGCCTGCGTAGTCAGGGGGAAGTAACAGGTATTTACCGCCTTTTCCGGCGTCGGGTCCGGGAATTCCCATGTCAACAAGAAATCGGAAATAGGCGTCATCGATTGTTCCGGGACCACACCCGGCAGGAATCTCTATGACGGTAGCCCCGTCCTTTTTCAAGTCAAGGTTTGCCATGCAATAGACGGTTTCGGTGTTGCCTGTGAGGAATAGCGGGTTGGCATCAAGTAAATCTTCAAAGATAAGTGCCTTGTTACTGGCATCGCAGCCCATCTCTATCGATCCAAGGCGGATGGCTTCAATAGATGCTGCGGGAATACCATTAAGAAAAACTTCAACCCCACGCATGCGGTCAAGGTTGTCGTAAACCGTGGCAACCGTGGAATCGTCCGGCATTCCGTCAAAGAAATTTAGTTGTCCCAGGGAACTTTCTACCTGATCAGGGGTCTGGATTTTTTCGGGAATTCTTTTGTTCTCGCCGTTGACTTCTTCGGCATTTGGGGACTGTACCTGTTTTTTGTCAGTTTGATTGCAACTTGCCAAAGCAATTGCAGCTACTACAATAATTGAAAGAGTGTTTCTCATTAGGGTTTGACTATTTATCTTTTCTAAATGTTCTTTAAGTGTGACGACTGCTTGAATCTTACTTCTGAATGACCGACAAAAGCTGTGTAAACGAACCTCATTTGGGTGTGTACCTTATCCGTGAATAGCTTTTTTAAAAAAACCATCCTTTTGACCTACTCATCGCTTTTCCGACATTAATTGCTTGCCGTAGTTCGGTCATTCTCGTGGATGACATTTGCACATCCAACGTTTGCTGCTCCGGCGGTATCGTCATACTGGCAGCCAGCACGATGATACCTTGGCCTGTCTTGATAGTACTAGCCTGGCTCTCTGTCTGTGCAGAAGCTCAAATGTAAGCAAGCGCTTCCTAGGGATAAAGGTGCGCTTAACCGTTAAATGGCCTGCTGAGCTTCTGTAGCCAGCAAAACTGTTCTATCTAGAAAAGCCGAAAAACTGAAAAATCCGAATCAACCAGTGTTTCTCCCAAACAAGGGCTCTCTCTTCATTATCATTGATTGAATGTCCAACCTCCCCGCTTTTGTAACTATTGGCGACGGCCATCAGAACCGATTTCGGTTTTACATGGATTTCGAAGTGAAAGGAACCAAGCGTCTTGCCTACAAATCCTTCTGGAATCACCGGTTCTCCAACAAACCCTCTATTTCCGAGGTCGACGCCTTTGGAATGGTGCTCAAGCTCTATTGGGCGAGATATGAAAAAGAAAAGGATTGGAGGGTACCGCAGTCAATTTTAAACACCAGTCGTACTAAACTGCTCGAAGATTTGACCCGAACCTTTTAGCCGCAAGACCCCCAATTATCCAAAGCCGCCATTCTCCATTGGCTCCAAAAACTGGATTTGCTACAAAAAACTGAACGATAGGTTAAGCTGCCTTGGATTGGTTTGATTTTCCCGCCCTGCAAGCTGGCCCAAGGCTAAAACAATTCTCCGGATTGTTTTTTAACGCCTTGTCCTACCCTGATATCGTTGCCGATTTGCACTTGGCTCCTTTTACCTTACGCCTTCTCCCTTCCCGATATCCTTCTGGATCAGGTCGATCAGCGGCAATTAACCGTTAAATGGACTGAAAAGCCCTTAGCAACCGGCAAAACCGGTTTATTTGGGAAACAGCATGGCAGCGCACTTGCCAAGGGATTTTTTTCCTTCAGAAACAAGCTGACCAAGGCAGAACCCAGGCCCAACTAATGTCTAGATGACAAAGTCATTTTTTTTCTGTTGCACCCTGCTGACCGCTTGCGGTATCCAAATCCCGGCAATGGCCCAACTGGCGCGGAAGACCCAAGAAGTCTGGCCGTCGATTGACGTCTATTACCGGATAAACGACAAACTGAGGATATACGCAACAGCCTCTGGTACAAAGAAAGACTCCTCCAACTACACGGACGGATCCCTGGGGATTTTTCTCGATATGTTCGCCTTTCCAATTCTGGCCAAACGAAGAGCGAACCATTTGGAGGAATTGCCCGGCACCTACCTGCGGCTGCGGGGAGGCTATCAGAGAAGCGCATCCCCGGAAAGTGCGGAGGATCCGTTTCATGAAAACCTCTACGTGCTACAAGCCGATGGGCGTGCCACGCTCCCAGCCTCAATCCTTCTTACACTACGAAATCGTTTTGACTTCCGCTTCAATGAGGGGGATTTTAGCACACGGTACCGGCCCAGGTTGGCCCTGGAGCGGGACTTCCGTACCGAATACCTGTTTTTCACCGTCTCCGGCTTTACGGAATACTATGCGAATCTCGGACAACCCCAATTGAACCGGTTTAGGCTTCAGCTGGGACTCGAAGTCAAGGTGACCAAGCATCTGGCGTACGAATCCTTCTGGAACCACCAGTTTTCCAACGAGCCCTCCATTTCCGAGGTCGACGCCTTTGGAATGGTGCTGAAGCTCTATCTAGATAGACGCGAAAGAGACAAAGGCGTAAAGTCTACGCCAGACAGTTACATTCCCCAGTCATACTAACCCCCCTGGACGATTCAAACCAAGATTATTTGCCGGAAGACCCCAACAATCCATCCCCATTCCCCAATTGCCATGAACAAGCTCTTTTTCATCCTGTCCTTTCTGCTTCCATTGGTGTGCATGGGACGGCAATCCCAAGAAGACTCATCCGCTTGCGCCCAAAAAGACCTTCCGGAAATCATCCGGGGGGCGCTGAACAGGCCGCCCAAGTCCGGGCCCGAAAAATCGGGCTCGGTGCTTTTGATCCCCATCATCGGGTCCAATCCCGCAACGGGTTTTATGGTCGGCGTCGGCGGCCAATATGCCTTTAGGATGACGGGGGATGCCACCCGCTATTCGATGGTGTCGGGAAGCGTGCAGTTTACCACCAAGAGCCAGCAGATCTACCTCTTAAAAAACAACATCTATACAAAAAACAACAAAATCTTCCTTTCCGGGGACTGGCGATACACCATCTTCTCGCAATCGACCTATGGACTGGGGACAGAGGCTCCCGAGGGAGGAATCCTGGACTACCAGTACGGCCTCGCCGGACAGGAAACCTCAAACGACTCCCTGGCGCAGCCTTTGGCCTTCAATTTTCTCAGACTTTACCAGACCGTAAATTTCAAGATCAAAAAGGCATTCTATGCTGGAGTGGGCTACTACCTGGATTCCTACTCAAAGATCGAAGACGAGAAACTCAGACTGAACCCGGGAGACTCCCTGATCACAAGCCACTATGCCTACAGCAAGCGGTATGGTTTCAACGAGCACAAGTACCAAGTATCCACCCTGGGAGTCAACTTGGTCTACGACACCCGCGACAATATGGTCAACCCCTACAAGGGACAATTTGCCATGGCAAGCTGGAACGGGAATGTGTTCGGGAAGGACAAATTCACGCATTTCATTTCCCTGGAATGGAGAAGCTTCCATCCCCTGTCGAAAGACAATCCCCGACACATGATGGCACTCTGGCTGCTGGGAAACTTTACCCAAGCTGGGGAGCTCCCCTACCTCACCCTGCCGGCGACGGCCTATGATCAGCGTAGCAGGAGCGGCAGGGGATATACCCAGGGAAGGTTTAGGGGAAGTCAGATGGTCTATGGAGAGGCCGAATACCGTTTTCCACTATCTCCAAGCAGTGGCGTTTTGGGCGGAGTATTGTTTGTGAATGCAACGACGGCCGACAGCCCACAGGCTTCCCTGGATCTCTTTGAATCCATCAAGCCCGGCTATGGTTTTGGACTTAGGGTTATGGCAGACAAGAAATCCAGGACGAATCTGGCGGTCGATTTTGGGTTTGGGGAGAAATCATTCGGGTTTTACCTAGCAGCTTCGGAAACATTTTAGGTCAGACAGTAGAGCGTATTAACTGCTCAAACCGGCACGACAGTTACTTAACCGTTAATTGGCCGGGTATCTTACAGAAACCCTTATCATTGCCCCAACCAACACTTCAAATCCATCTGCCTAATGAAAATCCTTTGGCTATCGGCTATCCTCGCTTTACTGTTTGCCTGTGAAAACAAGTCCTCCGTCTCAAATTCAGCCGAAGAGGAGAAACAAAAGAACATTGCCTTGGTCGAACGCTATATCGATGCGGTCAAATCAAAGGATTCCGAGGAAATGGGAACGCTGCTCGCCGAGGGCTATTGGGGCTACGGCCCTTCGGTTTCTGATTCAGTCAACCGGACCGATGCACTGGCCAATTGGGCCTATGTATCGGAAAACCTGTATGACTCCATCCATTTCAGCAGGAAGTTTATTATAGCGGAGGAGGTATTGGACGGTCCAAATCCCGGCAGTTACGTTTCCAGTTGGGTAGACATGCAGATCACCTTCAAAGATGGAAGGGGACCGGTACACCTTCAGACTAATGCCATCTACCGGGTGGAAAACGGCCAAATCACCCTCAGCCGCACATTCTACAACGAGGCCGATGTCTATCGGCAACTCGGTCTGAACTTATGCGAGCAATAGCCGCAATCCAACTCTAACACTAACTGTCACACTACAATGAGATCCTTTTATCTTACCGCCACACTGCTGTTTTGGGCAGCGGTGACGCTTGCCCAGACGAGTTCACCCACGATGTCCAAAAGTCTCGGTCTTTTTGTTTTTCCCGCGAAAAGCCAAGACACCCAGACTCAGGAGCAAGACGAATCCGCCTGCTACAAATGGGCTGTGGAACAGACGGGGACCGATCCGATCAATCCTCAAAAAGTCACGGCCGAAAAGGTTGACACATCGCCCGACGGAACAGCTGTCGTAGGCGCGGCTAGAGGCGCCGCCGCCGGGGTGGCCATCGGTGCCATTGCCGGGGATGCCGGAAAAGGTGCGGCAATCGGGGCGGTAGCGGGGAGCCTTGCTGGAAGACGGGCAAAGGTTGCAGGGGACATGAAACAGCAGCAAGCCAACGACCAGGCTGCCAAACAGAAGGAAAAGGACTTGATGGACGAATTCAAAAAGGCATTTTCAGCCTGCATGGAGTCCAAAGGGTATACCGTTAAATAGTCAGTCTGACATTAATTTAAGCCCTGGCTTATTCCCGACAAGGCCAGCCCATCGAGGATGTCATCTACCAGCTCCCCATCCAGGATCATGGACTCCAGATTGCTCTTCAGATCGTCAAGTTGAACCCCAAAGGCGGACAGCTCCAGCCGGAGATCGTCGATGGGTCCGGGGTCAAGCAAACCCAGCTTGCCTCTGGCCGCCGCCTTGGTCAGGGGATCGAAGAATACTTCCTGCACGGTTATCCGCTCCGCCGCTACCAGGGCCTTGCTAAAATCCCTCCTGTGGAAGTAGACCAAAAAATACCCCAGGTAAAACCACCAGGGACAATACGGATTGAGCGAAACCGAACTGTCCAGCAGGTCGAGTGCCCTATCGTATTCTCCGACACAGGCCATCCCAAAGCCCATCGCG
>CAZTJM010000205.1:0-7198 GCA_964613865.1 uncultured Limnohabitans sp.
GGGAGGGTGACCAACTGGCGCTGGAAAAACTGACCAAGGCAAACCTTCGATTTGTGGTATCTGTCGCCAAACAATACCAGAACCAAGGCCTTTCTTTGGGAGATTTGATCAATGAAGGGAATCTTGGCTTGATCAAGGCTGCACAGCGATTTGATGAGACCCGTGGTTTTAAATTCATCTCCTATGCCGTGTGGTGGATCAGACAATCCATCCTGCAGGCTTTGGCCGAGCAGTCCAGGATTGTTCGCTTGCCGCTGAACAGGGTGGGATCCCTTAACAAGATCTCAAAGACCTTCAGTGAGCTGGAGCAGAAGTTTGAGCGGGAGCCATCTCCGGAGGAACTGGCAGAAGTACTCGAGGTGACTGCGTCTGAGGTGGTCGACACCATGAAGATTTCCGGCCGTCACGTCTCAATGGATGCTCCATTTGTGCAGGGAGAAGAAAACAGCCTTTTGGATGTGTTGGAAAACGACGGGGACGAGAAGCCGGATGATGGGCTGATGACCGATTCTTTGAGAAAGGAAGTTCAGCGTGCGCTTTCCACCCTCACCCAACGAGAAGCTGATGTCATCACGCTGTACTTTGGACTCAACGGCGAGCATGCGATGACCCTCGAAGAAATCGGAGAGAAGTTCAACTTGACCCGCGAGCGGGTTAGACAAATCAAAGAAAAAGCAATCAGGAGGCTACGTCACACTTCCAGAAGTAAGACGCTAAAACCCTACCTGGGATAATTGAAAAAGGGGCTCAGGCCCCTTTTTTATTTTCATGCCATAATTTATTTATCTGGTATTAAGTGACAATTATCTGCTTAGGGAATTTTAACTATGCCGAGTTTTGTTGCCTACCCAAAAATGACAAAATTTAACCGATTTAATACAAGCTATTAATGAACCAAGAAATTGAAAGGGTCAAAGTATTGATCATCGGATCGGGCCCTGCCGGCTATACAGCGGCGATATACGCATCGAGAGCTGGATTGTCACCCGTATTGTACACTGGAGGTCAGCCCGGTGGCCAGCTTACCATCACGAACGATGTCGAAAACTACCCCGGATACCCAGACGGGATCATGGGGCCGGAAATGATGGAAGATTTTAAGAAACAAGCAGAAAGATTCGGAACGGATGTGCGCTACGGCATGGTGACCAAGGTGGATTTTTCCTCACGTCCCCATGTAGTCACAGTGGACGATCAAGTGACCATCCATTCGGAGACGACGATCATCTCCACCGGAGCCTCAGCTAAGTGGTTGGGAATCGAAAGCGAGACCCGATTGAACGGGAAAGGTGTTTCTGCCTGTGCTGTTTGTGACGGTTTCTTTTTTCGCGGGCAGGAAGTCGCCATCGTTGGTGCTGGTGATACCGCCTGCGAGGAGGCAAGCTACCTTGCAAATATTTGCTCCAAAGTGTATATGATCGTGAGAAGGGAGGAAATGAGAGCATCACAGATCATGCAAAATCGCGTAATGAACAATCCGAAGATCGAAATTCTGTGGAATTCGGAGACCGACGAGATTTTAGGAGAAGAAGAGGTAAAAGGCGTGCGGATTTTCAACAATAAAACCGGAGAAAAAAGTGAAATAGCAATTTCTGGCTTCTTTGTTGCTATTGGTCACCAACCCAACACGGAGATCTTTAGGGATTTTGTCCACATGGATCCTTCCGGTTATATCAAGACCATTCCGGGAAGTTCAAAAACCAACGTCGATGGCGTATTTGCCTGCGGAGATGCTCAGGATAATGTCTATAGACAAGCAGTCACCGCAGCAGGTACAGGCTGTATGGCTGCGTTGGATGCCGAGCGCTTCCTGGCAGCACATGAGAATCATTAAATCCAATTGATGAGGAATTTCATTCTGAGAACAATTTTGGGAATCCTGCTGAGCATTGGTTTCATTGAAGCCAATGCTCAGGTTTTTCCTAAGATTGTCAAGAAAAACAGTGCAAATAACCCCGCCAACACCCAGGAGAGAAGAAATATCGAACTGAGACAGTTTGATCAAGAATCCTATCTTAGGACGCTCACCTTCCAGACCGATTCATTGATTTTTCAATACGATGTGAACCTGGCAAGGATCAGGTCGATCATCAGCGAGGACCAGAACGTGATGGCTTGGGCTCCCACCAACCAGCTGGTCAAAGTGTCGGAGCAAATCCAGATAGATAGCATTTGGGTGACCGCCTTTGAATACTATTCGACCTGGGACAGCAAGAAAGTCGATATCTACAATTTTGACATCCGAAATTTCCAGGATAGCCTTCAGCTTCGATTGTATGACCAGCGTTACGGCATGGAGTGGAAATTTCCTCTGGATCAATCCAAAAAGACCTCGGTGTTTGGTCCTAGGTGGGGTAGAAACCACTATGGCACTGACTTGGATTTGGATACCGGAGACCCGGTTTATTCAGCTTTTGATGGGATAGTACGGGTACGATCCTATGATAGGTATGGCTGGGGTTATTATGTGCTAGTAAGGCACAAAAATGGCCTAGAAACGCTCTACGGACACCTTTCGAAGCAGATCGCAGAGGTAGGCGACGAGGTAAAAGCAGGGGATATCATCGGAAAGGGCGGAAGTACGGGCCGAAGTACCGGCTCCCATCTCCACTATGAGATGCGGTATCGGGGGCTTCCTTTTGATCCGGAAAACGTGTATGATTTTGACAAAGGAGAGTTGACTATACAAGATCTGCTGATCACCAAGGACCTTTTTTCCCACGTAGCCAAGGCTAGGGAGGCCGCGTACCATCGAGTTAAAAGAGGCGATACTCTAGGCTCAATAGCAAGGAGATACGGAGTGACCATCAGTCAAATCACTAGATTGAACGGGATCAGCACTCGTTCTATCTTGCGTGTCGGGCAGAATCTCAGAATAAAATAGGAAACAAATGAAATTGGATATTTTGGTGTTGGCCGCTCATCCTGACGATGCCGAACTGGGGTGTTCGGGGACTATCGCTGCGCACGTCGCCAAAGGACACAAGGTTGGCATTGTCGATTTGACGCAAGGGGAGATGGGAACACGTGGTACCCCAGAACTTCGGCTGAAGGAGTCGGAAGATGCCGCCAAAATTTTGGGGCTTTCCGCTAGGGAAAATATGGGCTTCAGAGACATCTATTTCAAGGATGATGAATCCCACCAAAAGGAGCTTATCAGAATTATACGCAAGTATCAGCCGGATATTGTCCTAGCCAATGCGGTTTCTGATCGGCATCCAGACCATGGAAAAGGGTCCTCTTTGGCTACCAATGCCTGCTTTATGAGTGGACTGCGCAAGATTGAGACTTTTGAGGCTGGTATTGCGCAAGAGCCTTGGCGGCCAAAATTTGTCTACCACTACATTCAAAATAACTATATAAAGCCGGATTTTATCTTCGATATTTCAGCGTTTTGGGACATCAAGGTGGCCAGCATCATGGCTTTTAAATCCCAGTTTTATGACCCTTCCTCCGAAGAGCCATCCAGCTTTATTTCCTCTCCGGACTTTTTGCCCTTCATCGAATCCAGAGCCAGAGAGTTTGGGCATAGAATTATGGCCAAATATGGAGAGGGATTTACAGTAGAGCGCTTTGTTGGCGTCAATGACCTCTTTGATTTGAAATAATCAAGGAGCAAGACGGTTTATTGTCCAGCTTTCGTCTGGATTTTTCTGATAGCAGATTCGGTCGTGGAGTCGGCTGGGCCTTCCTTGCCAAAACTCGAGGCGGAATGGCAACAGTCGATATCCTCCCCAGTGGCTTGGCCTCGAGAGCTCTTCGACTTTGAATTTTTCTTCAAAAGCCTTTTGACGCGAACTGAGCTCCTCCCGGCTGCCAAGGATCGTGCTCTGGGGTGATGCCCAGGCCCCAATTTGGGATGCTGTCGGTCTGGAAAGGAAGTAGGCGTCTGATTCCGCCGAACTAACTTTTGTCAAATCTCCCGTAATCCTTACTTGTCGCTCCAGCTCTGGCCAGAAAAAGGTCAGTGACCCTCGGGGAATTGCGGCAATCTCACGGCCCTTTTCGCTTGCGTAGTTGGTGAAAAACACAAAGCCTTCATCTACCTCTTTCAGCAGCACTATCCTGCCATTCGGATAGCCGTCAAGCCCCAAGGTGGACAGGCACATGGCGTTCACTTCAGGTACTTCGGAATCGATTGCTTCATCTATCCAGATTCGAAATTGTCGAATTGGATCTGAATTTATATCATTGATATCCAGTGATTTGGAACTGTAGTCTTTACGGATTTCCGAGAGTTTCGTCATCGATTTTCTTGTGTTGGAAATTGCTTGATAAAAGTACCATAGGCATTGGATTTTTAAAATTTAAGCCTATATTTTTCACTGAAAAGGAAAGGATACAAGCATGAAGAATGAGCCTTCGAAAATTCCCCAAGCAGGAAATCTACTAATTTCTGAACCGTTTTTGCAGGATGAGAACTTCGTGCGATCTGTGGTTCTGCTTTGTGAACACAATTCCGAGGGAAGTTTTGGGCTGGTTCTTAATAAGCCATCCATACTTCATTTGAGTGAATTGGTAGAGGAACTGTCTTTTCTGGAAAATGAAGTTTTCGTTGGGGGCCCTGTCGAGCAAAACACATTGCATTTTATCTATTTTGGCGAAAAAATCCTTGAAGGCAGCATAGCCATCGGGGAGGATCTTTGGTGGGGAGGGGATTTTGAGAGCTTGGTTGATCAGCTAAAAAGCGGGCTTTTGGACCCCCATGACGTGCGTTTTTTTATTGGATATAGCGGCTGGGGTTCGGGCCAACTGTCAGATGAATTGGGTGAAAATACCTGGATTATCTGTGACCATAAAGTGGACGCGGACGTGCTTGGAAACACCCCCGATGAGCTTTGGAGATTGCTTTTGAAAAACATGGGAGGGGAGTTTAAGGTAATCGCAAATTATCCCCTCGACCCAAGATTAAATTAGGCAAAATCCCTACTTTTGCCCATATTGCCTTGAAATAGTATCGTTTTTATGACTGAGAAAAGTAACGAATTGTCTCAAAAAGACAAGGTGACCCAAGCTTCTGACGAGGAAGCGAAGGGTATCGAAAATGTAGAAAAAGCTGAAGAATCCGAAGCCGTTCAGGCGTCGGAAGATGGCGACATACAAGAGAGTGAGCCTGTAGCGGTTGAAAGCAAATTGGAATCTTCGGAACCTGAGAGTAAGGAGCCGGCATCTAGCGATGACGCCCAATTGGAAGAAGCAACTCAATCCGAATCAACCGTTGTAAATGAATCTACAGTAAGTAGCGAAAGTAGCGAACAAACCGAAGGTGGGGATTCCGAGGGGGAAGAGACAGAGGAGGAAGAACATGAGCATGCAGACGAGCACTTGGAACTGTCCGGACTGAACAAGATTCAACTTTTAAAACTGATCAAAGACAAAATCCACCATATTCCCGTACTGAAGCTCGACAAGATAGCACATGAAATCAAGGCTGCATTTGACGAATTGGTATCCAAAGACAAGGAGGAAGCTCTGAGCAAATTCAAAGCTGAGGGCGGAGCGGAAGATGATTTCGAATACCGTCAGCACGAAGAGGAACGCGAATTTTTCAAAGTGTTCAACGACTTCAGGTATCAGATTAATTCACTCAGAAAGGAAGCCGAAAAGCAGAAGGAAAAAAACCTTACAGCCAAAAACGAACTACTCAATAAACTTCGGGACCTGGTAGACGGCGAAGAGACCACCCTAAGCATGGGCGCCGTCAAAGCTATCCAGGAGGAATGGAAATCCATAGGCCCAGTTCCTACCGCTCAAAATCGTAACCTGTGGGCAAGTTTCAATGCCCTAATGGACCGTTTCTACGACAACCGAAGCATTTACTTTGAGCTAAAAGAGCTCGACAGAAAAAAGAATCTGGAAAGCAAAACCGAGCTTTGTGAGAAAGCCGAGTTGCTCAAAGACGTGAAGGAGCTCAAAGAGGCCATCCGTCAGCTGAACGAGCTGCATGAGGAGTTCAAGCATATTGGGCCCGTACCGAGAGAAGATCAGGAAAATCTTTGGCAGCGGTTTAAGGCTGCCTCAGATGCTGTCTACGACCGCAGAAAGGAGTTTTTTGAAGGTCAAAAAGAAGTCTTCAAAAAGAATCAAACTGATAAAGAGGCATTGATTGCCCAGCTGGCTCCATTTGCCGATTTCAAGGCTGACCGAATCAAAGACTGGAATATCAAGACAAAAGAGATTTTGGAGGTTCAAAAGGCTTGGGAAAAGATCGGACCTGTGCCCAAGGAGGCTGGAAAAGAAATAAACAAGGCATTTTGGGCGGCTTTCAAGCATTTCTTCCACAACAAAAACCTATTCTTCAAAGAGCTGGATGAAATCCGCGCGACCAATCAGAAAAAAGCGGAGGAGCTTATAGCTCAAGCAGAGTCTCTGATGGAAAATACAGACTGGCAAAATACCGCCAATCAATTGGTAAAACTTCAGCAGGACTGGAAAAAGCTGGGACCAACCCCTGAAAAAAACAGGGATTCGCTATACAAGAAGTTCAAGGCTGCCTGCGATGCTTTCTTCGAAAACCGAAGAAATTCCAACAGGCAGGCCCATTCGGAATTTGACCAAAACCTGAAGAAAAAGCAAGAACTCATTCAGACCATCTTGGCCGCTGCAGCAGGGGAGAATTTGACCGAGGAGGCACTGACGACTTGGGTTACCGAATTCAACGAGATTGGCTTCGTGCCTCGTAAGAACATCAAGGAGGTCCAGGCCCAATTCAAGGAGGCTGTGGATCAATATCTGGAAAACCTGGATTCCACAGACACGGACAGAGAAGACTTCCTGTTTAGACTGAATCTGAATCGTATCCAATCCGATCCAAACGCAGTCAAGACGCTGAACAAGAAAGAGCATGGCATCCGCAAGCAGATCTCTGACTTGGAAAACAACATTACGCTGTGGAAAAACAACCTCGAATTCTTTACTGCTTCAAAAACCGCGGATAAGCTCAAAGACCAATTTGACATCAAGATCCAAAAGGCAGAAGAAGAAATTGACAAGCTTAAGAAGAAGCTGAACATCCTGAAAGAATTCTAAATTTTTCTCTCTCAAAATCTGCGAGATAGAGAAGCGGAAGCAAAAACATGGATGGCGGACTTGGAGTGAAATACCCGAAAGTCTATATTTGCACCACGATAAAGGTAAGCCTCTTTAGCTCAGCTGGTAGAGCAACTGACTTGTAATCAGTAGGTCGCTGGTTCGATCC
>CAZTJM010000206.1:0-7112 GCA_964613865.1 uncultured Limnohabitans sp.
TGGATTTCATCGTGTATGGAGGATTTTATCTGACTTACCTGCTTTTTCAGGAATATAAAAATCATCAGCAAAAACTAGCTGCCTATGAATTGGCTCTCTCGGACTCCAGGTTTTCGCAGCTCAAGCAACAGCTCAACCCCCATTTCCTCTTCAATAATCTCAATATCCTAGACCAACTTATTGAGGAAGATCCAAAATCTGCCTCCCTGTTTCTTCAAAATTTTGCGGAGCTCTATCGATATCCTCTGGAAAAATCCAACAGTAAACTGGTTAGCCTGAGCGAGGAAATCGAATTTGCCAAGGCGTATTTTTCACTCATGAGCGAAAAATATGGTCAGTCCTATCTGATGGAAATCGACTCGGAAATCCCTTCTGGCAAGGTGCCTCCTCTCACCCTTCAACTGCTGATCGAAAATGCCGTCTTACATAACTTTGGCACCCCGGAACAGCCGGTTATCCTAAGCGTAAAAATGACCGACAAAATTGAAGTCAGTAACAATAGGATTCCTTTTATCAAACCGAAGCACCAAGGTGGAAAGGGACTTCAAAATCTATGCGGACAATACGAACTACTGTCTGATCAACCGATCGAAATCATCCAAACCGAAGAGAAGTTTACCGTCAAACTCCCGCTAATTCCCATAAACGAATGATCCAAGTACTTCTCTTAGAAGACGAAATTCCGGCGCAAAAGAAAATCCTGAAAATCATCCAGGAATTGGGGTTAGAAGTGAGCGTGGTGTCCATCCTGGATTCTGTCCAATCTGCCAAAAGTTTTTTTTCTTCCCCAAGAAAAATCGACCTCATCATCTCAGATATCGAGCTCAGGGATGGAAATGCATTTGAGATTTTCGAAGAATCAGAGATCCCCTGTCCGATTATATTCACCACAGCCTACAATCAATTTTGGATGCAAGCTTTTGAGACAAACGGAATTGCCTACCTGCTCAAACCATTTGGCCTTGAAAAGTTTAAGGGAGCTTGGGATAAATTCGTTCGGCTGACCCAGCAACCTGAGGACCAATTCGCCCTAATCCAGCAGTTGAAAAAAATGATTTCCGACCCAATGCCTGACCGATTGGGTGCAAAATCCTTCAAGACCCGGCTCACCATTCCCCATGCACGAGGCAATTACTTTGTCGAAATTGCTGAAGTGGTGTATTTCTATGCAGATCAGGGAGTGGTCTTTGGGGTAGATCAAGCAGGGAAAAAACACCTGCTGAGGGAAGAGACTCTCAAAGAGCTCGAAGATCAACTTGACGCAAACCATTTTTTCCGAATCAACAGATCGCAGCTTATCCAAAAAAGATACGTCCTATCAACCGAGCGGTATTCCAAAAATTCGGTCGCACTCAAACTCAAAGGAATGCAGGATCACTTGATCTGCAGCCAGAGTCAGACTCCCTCGTTCGTATCCTGGATTGAACAATAATCAAAAATCCCGGAGATTCCCTACTCTCCCCAAGCGTGGAATGACTCTACTTTGCATCGTCCTTACGCCGTATCATCTTTTGCTCCGCGTCAATGATGAGTCGAAGGAAAGTCGAAGAAACCATGTATGAAAAGGCACTGAAGGTATCTTTCTTTTCTATTTTTGAATGCTTCGTCGAAGAGTGACAGTTAAGAGGAAGGAGTCGAATTCGCAAACTTCGGCGTTCTAGGCTTAGTGTTCTGATTCTTCGGATTTATGAAGTACGATATACGCCCGGATAGCCATCGGCGTACGTGGTCTAATTGAACTCCAAGCGCCAACTATAATTCCGCTGGGTATTTAAAATGGCCAGTTCAAGCCTCTCGGTATTAGTACCTATATGCCAACAGAAAAATGATAACATTAAGACAAGCTACGCCAGATGACCTTGAGCTGCTCAAGTATTGGGATGCAAAGCAACATGTGATCGCCTGTGACCCAGATGACGACTGGAATTGGGAAGAAGAATTATGCCGCGATCCGAAATGGAGGGAACAGTTGATAGCCGAACTGGATGGTGAACCCCTGGGTTTTTTACAAATCATTGATCCCCACGCCGAAGAAACTCACTATTGGGGAGACGTCGGGCAGGACAAAAGGGCTATTGATATTTGGATAGGCGAAGAAAGGAATCTGAACAAGGGGTACGGAACGACTATGATGAATATTGCTGTGCAGCGGTGTTTTAGCAATCCTGCTGTCAATGGAATTCTGATTGATCCTTTAAAGACCAACACCGACGCACATCGGTTTTATGAAAGGTTGGGATTCGAAAAGATCGAAGAAAGAGAGTTTAACGGAACCGCCTGTTACGTCTATGAATTGAAACGGGAGCAAGCGTTCAAGCCTCGTAAATGCTAGCTGACGAATGGAATTATGGGAATTTTATAATTTAACCCATTGGTTGTGCCCGCAGTGGCATCGATCGTCACTCCGGTGATCTTGCTTGCCAAATCCGAGGCGAGAAAGAGCGCCACATTCGCAATGTCGGCCATCATGGGCAGCTGTTTCAGCATGGTGTCGTCTTCCAGTTTCGTTAGGAAGCCTTGCACCGCATCCTGATCATTGGCCAGAGCATCCCGAAACGGCCGGGAATCCGGAGATCCTGCCGACCGGATGTTGACCACACGGACACCATGTGGACCCAGTTCAATCGCCAGATCTCTTGAAAAGCCCTCGATCGCGCAACACGCCGGACCAAAGCCACCCACGAGCGGGTATCCTATGCCACCGGGAGTAGCAGTGAGTGAAAGGATGACACCGGATCCTTGCTTTATCATGATCCTGCCCGCAGCGGTGGTGGTCAGAAATTGCGTTTGCATCGCGATCGTGACCGGTCGCACAAAATCGTCAAGGGACATGTCAATCAGTGGAATGTCCTGAGTATCCTGGATGCAAATGCCGTTGAATGAAATATCAACGGTGCCGGCCACGGCCTGTACCGCCTCCAAATGATCGGCAATTTCCTTTTCATTTAAGGCATCGACCTCTGCGGCTTCGGCTTTCCCACCGGCTGCGACAATTTCATTTGCCACTTTTTTTACTTTTTCGAGGGAACGCCCGGTCAGAAAAACGCGGGCTCCCTCTCGGGCAAATGCACGGGCAAGTGCTCCGGCCATAGAATCGGAGACGCCATAGAGGACGGCATTTTTATTTTTCAGAAGCATACATTCTTGTTTTTATTGTAAACCTATTCTGTTCCAAACTATTAACGCGGTTGCGAACACGGCATTTTAGCGGGGTAATTGCGGCAGATAAATAGATTGACAAAGTTCCTCGGAGCCGGTATCATTGGAACACTTTCCTCAACAGGATGCTAATGCCCTAGTGGTATCGCACCCGGCGATATACATGCTTAGCTACCCTCCGGCGATTGAACCCGAACTATGTATTAGAATTCGTAGCGAGGGTTCAAACCGCAGTAGATTTTCTAATACATAATGCGGGTTAAAATATTGTGTCGCAAACCGCCTTGAATTTGTCGTTTAGACAACTCGATTTCAGACGTACTTCTGATACTTTTATGATAAGATTGGGGCTGGAAGACCGAAGCCTTGTAAAATCGATCATAGCTCAAAAAGTAGCTCAGAGGGATGAGTATCAGCCGTGCGAGATTACCGGGACGGGACAGGCTATAGGACTGCTGAAAGTCAATTGTAATCATATGAAATTCAAGACAACTATTTTTCAAAAAGGAAACAACTTGGGAATCGAGGTTCCCGAAACTGTCATCGAGCAATTGGGGGCAGGTAAACGGCCGCCTGTCTTGGTGGAAATCAAAAACTACTCCTACAAAAGCACCGTGGGGGTAATGGAAGGTAAATTCCTCATACCGTTAAGCAGTGAGCATCGTAAAAATGTGGAAGTTGCCGGTGGCGAAACAGTTGAGGTCAATCTAGATTTGGACAGTCAACCACGAATCGTAGCACTTCCTGAGACCCTGGCAGACAGGCTAAAGACCAATGAAACGGCAAAAGAGTTCTTTGACACACTGGCTCCAAGTAACAAAAAGAAGATCGTTGCCTTAATAGAAACTGCCAAGACAGAAGAGACGCTAACCAAGCGGCTTGAAAAAATCATGGCGGACTTAACTCAAAAGATCAGACCTTGATTTCCTGACCACAAACGTGGGTTAGAATCGAAATATGCATTGCAAAAACAACCCCTTAAGAATAGATACTGACTTATGGAAATCGAAGACTTTTTCAAAATTTATCAAAAATCTGCTTGGGACAAGGACGCCTCAGCGATGATCGATCTTTACGATGAGCATGCCCTCATCTTCGATATGTGGGATCAGGGTTACATCTCAACTCCTTCAGAATGGCGCAAAATCGTTACAGATTGGCTTGGTAATCTAGGCGAAGAAAAAGTAAGAGTTGAATTCGAAATGGTGAAAATCCATCAATCAGGCAATGTGGGATTTGCAAGTGCCTTGATTCAGTTTCAGGCAATTTCAGGCGATGGTGCTGTTTTAAGAAGTATGAAGAATCGGATATCCCTCGGATTCTCAAAAATTGAAGACGGGTGGAAGGTGATCCATCAGCATACCTCAGTGCCGATCAGTTCGGATGGACTGACTGCGCTATTGGATAGTTAGGTTAGGACGAGGACTCTATGAGTACGGATAACCTGGAATCATGAACCTAGATCACTGAGAGTTTTACCGTAAAAAAAACGCTATGAAAGCCGACCCATCGATGAAACTTGATATCTATATCAACTATCCGGGATATTGCGAGCAAGCATTCCGGTTTTACGAGGAGCATCTCGGCGGAAAGATAGCCCTGATGATGCCCCATCCCCAAACGCCTCCCCACTTTCCGAAGGAATGGGAACGACCTATCCTCCATGCAATCATCGAGATCGGCGGTACTTTGGTCAGAGGGGCTGACGTGGTGAATGCCGAGCCCATGCGAAGCGCCTATTTGACGCTTAGGATTGATACTCCGGAGAAAACGGAAGAAGTCTATCGGCTACTTTCCACGGATGGCGAAATCTTTATGAAGCTGGAAAAGACCTTCTTTGCCAATCGTTTTGCCATGCTCCGTGACAAGTTTGGTACCTCGTGGATGCTGCTTAATGAAGAATAGAGGAGGCTTTTCTGTCCTGAATTTAGTTTGACCTTGGGCGAGGTGTATTTTTCAAAACGCCTTCAAATCAACAAGAGGATTTGCAATCGGCTAAAAACCAAGCTGCCTAAAATTCATAACTTCATTGCAAGGTATTTAAAACAGCCTTATTAAGGGTAAGGCGAATCACCCGATCAATACCATGTGGGGGGTTTAGTTAAATGATACATAGATCACTTAGATTCGGAAATGGATAACACTGCACTTGGGCTGGAATGGGCTAAGGAAATCTCCAATCGAAAGGAAAAAGAACGCATCGCCCAACTTGTCGCTCTCCGGGCGATTGATGGCGAAACGATTGGCGCCGGCTCGGGATCTACTTCTTTTTTAACCGTTCTGACTTTGGGCAAGCGGGTGGAAACCGAAGGGATTTCCATCAGGATCGTTCCAACGTCCATTGAAATCGAACTGGCAGCCCATGCAGTAGGTTTGAACGTAATTTCATACCTGGATAGGATGGTGGATTGGTGCTTTGACGGGGCGGACGAAGTAGACCCATCCGGCCGATTGATCAAGGGTCGAGGAGGAGCATTGCTACGTGAGAAGGCAGTTTTCAGGGCCTCCAAAAAAATCGTCTTGGTGGCCGACGCTTCCAAAGACGTCAAAAGGTTGGGTGAAAAACATCCCGTTCCGGTAGAAGTAGCCCCCCAATGGATCATGAAAGTATATCGCGATATATCCGAAATATCTAACGTAGCCGAAGTAATGCTGAGAATGGCCGTAAACAAAGACGGGCCGGTTATCACTGAAAGGGGAAATCTGCTCCTGGATGTCCGGATGAACAAAATAGAGGACGGCGATGAAGAACGATTGATGAAGATGCCCGGTGTATGTGAAACCGGTATTTTTTCGGGGTTTGAGTTTGAGAGGATCATGGGATAACTCCCTCTTCTATGGGCGCTTTGCGCCTTGCCTACCCTGCATTCAGGCAGCCGATAAAGTAACGACTGGATATTTTTCAGCGGTCCACAAACAGTCAATGCCAGTACCGGTTGATCTTCATGGGAACATTCTTCCCATTCACGCCCTTCCTATATATTTGAGAATATTCCAAACCTGTCCCAAAGATTGGGGGATGCTCATCCTATCGGACCAGCTAGGCTGAATCTTCGTACTAGCTAATCAGGCAAAAAAAAGATCGAAACTTAACTGTCTCGATCTTTTGCGAATTATTTTTTCTTGGATTTTTTCTTCTTTTGGGCAGCTTTCTTCTTTGCTTTTTTTTCCTTCAACTTCTTCTGAGCCTTCTCTTTCTTCTTTTTTTCCTTTTTCTTTTTCTCTGCCTTCTTCTTGGCCTTTTTATCCTTCTCCTTCTTTTTATCTTTTTCCTCTTCCTTACTGTTTTTGATTTTCTCGCTCAGTTTTTTTGAGTCTTTGGACTTCTTTTTATTGGAGTCTCTGGTATTTTTATGCGACTTCACCGCTTTCCCACTATTTCCCGAATCATCGATATTTTTGGTACCCGCACGTTCTTTTGTTTCAGAAGTGACATTTGAAGAAGTGTCATCTTGAACTTCTGTAAGGTTTGCTTCCTGAACACCTAGCTCCGTATCTTTAGTATCTGCCATTTCAATTGTCTTTTTTAACTGTTTCACTGTTAACAGATTGTTAGGCAAATGTAGATAGTTGAAGCCGGAAGCTAATATTAAGTTTTCATTCAGGCCAAAAACTTAACATTGGACAATGCGCCCTTTCTCAAGAATTGAACCCGTATCAGGGAAAATATCTAAAAAATTGCCTCTTGTTGGGTCTACCTCTCGCACCGTTCGAATAGATCGAACCTATCAAAATTTACCGGAGTGGGATGCAGTGTTTAGAAAAAAGGAGTCGGCTTATTTCAAATTTCTTTTATCACAGTCGGCCCCATTACCAAAGACCCTCAAAAGAACACTGGCTCAAAACAAAACCCTAACTCGCTTACAAACAGCGAATTAGGGCTTTAGCTTGCAGAGAGGAAGGGATTCGAACCCTCGATACCCTTTTGGAGTATACACACTTTCCAGGCGTGC
>CAZTJM010000207.1:0-7099 GCA_964613865.1 uncultured Limnohabitans sp.
CGGTTATACAAATTCAAAAACTCAATTGTCCGATTAATAGGGGGCTAGACCAGATAAACGGTCCCTTAAAAAACATTAATTTGGGATTTTGGAAAGAGTTGGACGAACTCCCAGCCAATCTGGCCATGTTTTTTGGAATAACGCTAGTGCTGGGCTTGAGCATATTATGGAGAGCTATCCGTATTCTGACGAGACAACTTTTTTGGATAGATTTCAACCTTCGGGAAACCAATTCCCTAGGAAGTATCATCCAATCGGAACTGGGCCCTAACAACACACTCAGACTTTTTCTCTGCGGCTGTGATAGCCATGTCAGCCGGCATTGGGTTTACGCGCAATTCAATCTCAAAAAGGACGAAGTTGAAATCGTTGACTGTGCAAATTCCGGATTAATCGTGCCTACCAAAGCCAAATTGTCTGACAAGAAAGCTTTATTAATAGAGGACGTGCACATTTTGGATGATTTGACAGACTTTATAGACAAGATTCCGGCTCTTCTACAACGCGCAAATTCCATACACCTTATTTTTAGTTCTGGCAGCAGTTGGAAAACCCTTGTTTCAAAAATGCACAGTGAATCAGCGAAGGTGCGGTTCTCCGAGCTAATGAGTGGATTTTATTTTGAATTCGTACCACTAAGGCCCAAGACCATTTTGGCCCCATTACAACCTAGCGACAGATTTGACGAAGTGGAAGTGGAGCAATATTTTATCATGCAGGGCATGCTCGAAAAAAATAAAGAAGACCCGAACGCCCGTCTACTGATACAGCGCTATGGAAAGGCATTTTTCTATAACATCTGGGCGGAGTTGAGCCTGGAAGAAAAAAACGTCTGCTACGCTTACGCCAAGGAAGGTTTTTTCAGTTACAAAAATCACGATGAGATTGTAGAGCTCTTCCAAAAAGGCGTCGTCACGAAAAATGAATTGGGGGGCAATTTGCAACTGTTCAGTAAGACGTTCCGCTATTTCATTTTGGCAAACGTCTCTAGAGACCAACTGTCTGAAATAAAAACGTTCAGAAAGAAATTCAGCAATTCCGGAAATATACAATGGGCAATTATTTCCTTCTTGATAGTGGCAGTAGCTCTGATCGGATATTTCGAAAGATCGTTTTTTACAGAAATTCAAGCTGTAGTCACAGGAATATCAGGATTCATCGCATTTCTCATTGGTGAATTCAGAAAGTTTTTCGCTCCTAAAACCCAATAAGCAATCGTGAAATGTAAAAACAAAACCAAGCAGCAAACTGATTTTGTAGAAATACGACCTTTTTTTGTCCGAGCACTTCGCTGGCAACGGTAGTATTTCATTCCTCCCCCACCTTCTCCAATACCTGACTGATCAAAGGGTAATAATAGTTCCAATAAAAACTCTGCCTATCAGAATAATCCGAGGCAACATACAGCCCCCGCCACAAGGTAGGCAACCCAAAAAACCGGGGGGATCCAAAAGATCCGTCCATATCCGAGAAATCTCCCGAAAAGTAATAGTGGCGTCCCTTTTCCGATTTTCTTACAACAGCTGCCGGAAAGAATCTAGGCAAGCCCAGACTTCTGAGCCGCTTCAGCCCCTCACTTGTAGGGTTGATATCATAGTAGGATATCACCTCATAGTCGCGCTCGATCATCACCACATCAAACCAGTCGGGATAGGGAACCACCTCCGGAAGTCTGAATCCATGCTTGTTCACTTTTTGGGTCCGGATCAAGGGCACTTTGTTGTCATAGTCAGTCTCGTAGACGAAGGCTTCGATTTCTCCGCTTTCCTTGATGAATATCAGACCTGGGCCGCTGAGATTCCAGGACACATGCTGGCGCTGGTATTGACGCACCATCCAGGTTGGTATATCGGAATTGAGAGTAGTATCCAGTTCATCGAAATATCTGCCTATCCACCCGGTCCACTTCAATCCCATTAGATTTTCGAACTCATTCCGGATCTGTTTGGTCGTAGGCGAAGCCATTGAGTTAAACTCCACCACAACGGACCTCCCTTCCTCGACGGCCGTCTTTATGAGCAAAAGGTCTGACGCATCCATTCCCCCATAGATCTTCGCACTTCGTTCGACAGACGCAGACTTGTCAAAGTCGCCTTCGTACACGCCATAGGTATCCGCCACATAGACCAGGTCCGCCCCTGCAGCCATCTTCCTGACCTCCTCGGCTGACTTGTCTTTCAGGTCCCTACTTTGGCCAAAATCGGATTTTCCGCTCGGAAAAAATCCAAAATAGTCCATCGCCGCAGTATAGCTCTCCCCCGAGGGCTTTTTGTATTTCTGATGTTCCAAAGTCCAGAATAGCCCTGCATGCTCCTGATAGCTGCCGTCCTTCACCGTCTTGTCGATAACCAGGATATTCAGCTCGCTAGCTGGCATCAGAAGCCAAACCAAGAAACTCAGCAAAGGCAATCCAACGATAAGAAGGAATAGTGGCCAAAGCCGATAGACGTAGATTTTCGATTCCTCTTTCATGGATTGTTCAGTCTAGAATCTGTATTCGAATCCCAGAGAAAGGTTGATGTTGTTTCTGAAGTTGTCCGTACTCAGCTCATCGCGACTGTAGCCTGTGTACCCATAGATCATGAATTTGGGGGAAATCAGCTGCTGATAGCCCAATCTTGCCCGGTAGGAGTTCAACAATTGTGACTGGTCCCGAGTCTCTTCATCAGGCGAGACACCCGTACCAAGCTGTAAGCTGAAAAAATCCTCCGCCGTCTTAAAGTAATACCGTGCCGTAAATTGGCTGGATGTACTAGTGCCCGCATCATCGGGAATCACATTCAGACGCACGTTCAGCCACCAGTTTCCAAGATACTTCCCTACCGAACCGGTAATAATATGTGTTGCCGAAGAAAATCCCAGATATCGGTAGCCTCCTTCTACTTCCCAAGCCTTCTCCAAATTGTGGTAGTAGGATGCCCCAAACCTGAATTTTGGAAAAAAGCCAGCGCCCGATCCTCCAACATTCAAGTAGGCATAACCATTTTTACCTATAGAAGGATAGGCATCCAACTCGACTAGTGTCCCGAAATCTTCATATCTGAGCGACTGCGTCACCCTGGCAATCAATGCTCCGGTCAGTTTAGTCCTAGTCCTGCCATAGACAGACCAGGTATGCCAGGGATCTATCTGTCCCTCAAACGAATCGTAGTCGTAGGTCGCTCCCACCGCATTGACCATCTTCATCCGCTCCAAGTTTCTCATGTAGCCAAGCAGCCCTTCTTGATTGAACCCCTTATCAAAAAGCGGTTCAACCAGATCGTAGGCTTCATTGTACTGCTCGCGATAGTATAGCAAACGGGATTCTCTATAGATGATTTCATCGGGGATTGGCGTTCCCAGATTGGATTTCGCGCGAGCCAGTATTTTATCCGCTTTGGACAAGTTTTCTGACCAAAACAAGTTGTCCAAATAGGCTACGTAGCCATCGGCATAGTCCGGAGAGGCCACAATAGCACGTTCCAAATAGATATTCGCGGAGTCATTCTTTCCTTCCCAAGCGTAACTTCGGCCCACTAGGATCAATATGTCTGCATAATTGGGATAGCGTTCCAAGGCTCTGAATGCAATCTTTCTCCCTTCTTGGTATTTATCGTCAAGGATAAGTGTTCGTGCCTGCGCCAATAGCTCATCCGGATCGAAAGAATCCTGAGCTCTTAGCCCCAAAAAACTAAAAAACAAGCCTGTTGCGATCAATAACTTTTTCATTGGGTATTGGATTCGGTTTCTAATGCCTTTTTTTCCTCGGCCGATTTGAAGCCTTGGCGGATCATGGAGCCCCACCCGCCCTTTCCTTTGACAAAGTCCCAATGGCCTTTGATCCCCCACCAAACAACCTTTGGGTGGATGACGAAGGGCTCGGACAGAATGGTCCAAATTAGCTTTTTAAGGTCTTTTTTGTCCTTGTAGTAGTTAAAGGCGAGCTGCTCATAAAGTACGCTGAATGAGGAAACCAGCAAGGACAACAAATACATCATAACCAACAGTGCGAAAAAGTAAAGCGCACTAAAATCTCCAACAAGCAGTAGGACCAGCGTATAAACCAATCCCAGAACTTCCAAGATGGGACCATTTTTTTCCAGAACGGTCCAATACGGAAATGTCAACATCCCGACGGCGCCAAACTTGGGATTGAGATTGATTTGTTTGTGCAGCTGCAGGGTC
This sequence comes from uncultured Limnohabitans sp., assembly GCA_964613865.1. Lineage (GTDB taxonomy): Bacteria > Bacteroidota > Bacteroidia > Cytophagales > Cyclobacteriaceae > Algoriphagus. The sequence goes on from CAZTJM010000207.1 coordinate 4,165, forward strand.
TCTATAGTCCCTCGCATCCAGCGGTTACGTTGCCGGGACAAAATCTCCTCACTCTCCGGTACCTCAGTCCAGCAAAGCAAATCCGGAACAAAGCCTATCTTGAAAGGAATATCTTGCTCATGCATATACCGTCGCATCCTCACCACGAGCTCCATATCCTCCCCGACTGTTTTGGGAAAGTAGCCCCCGACTTTTCGGACTATGTCCGCTCTGAAAAAACCGAAAGCCCCGGAAATCAGCATCAATGCGTTGATCCTTGACCACGCCATTCTTCCCATCAAAAACGCCCGGAAATATTCCACAACCTGAAATTTCCCCAGTATTGACTCAGGCACGCGATAGCGCGTCACCGTTCCGTCTTGCACATCACAATTGTTGGCAATACCGATCACTCCGCCCACTGCGATCACTTTCCGGTTGGTCTCCTCCATAAATGGTCGAACCATCCGCGAAATGGAGTCACTTGATAGAATACAATCCACGTCTATACATGCCAACAATTCCATCGAAGCCACGTTGATCCCCGTGTTAAGCGCATCGGCTTTCCCTCCGTTTTCTTTGTCTATTACAACCAGTCTTCGGTAGGACATATTCCGGGACTTATACACTCCCCGCACTGGCTTGGTTTCTATGTCCGAGTTGTAGGCATACGATGTTTTTTCAAGCTCAAAAGATTCGATCAGTTTTTCCAGGGTATCGTCCTTGGAACCGTCGTTGATGATGACAACCTCAAACTTGCCGTAGTGGAGCGAGAGTAGGCTCTTTACGTTTTGGACGATGGTCTGCCCTTCGTTGAAAGCGGGGGCAAGCATCGATACTCCCGGTGCTATCGGAGACGTGATGATGTCTCCGTAGTCCGTAAACTGATTCTTCCGAAGGTAATCCCTCAATTCCAGCGAACTGAGGATCATCATGGTCATGTAAACCAAAATGACCCCAAAGCTCAAGGCCAGAAATATCCACCCAACTATCTCGAGAATCAAGAAGAACAAGAAGCTATACATTGGCCAAGCGGGGGTCTAGGATGTGGTCTCGCACTCTAAGCAAGTCTGAATCTGAATTCCCATATTCCGAAATGAACTGCTCAAATCGGGATTTGTCCAGTTCATGGATACTTCTCATCATCTGGAGCTTGTTCGTAAACTCCCTCTCTTCGGCTACTTTGCCAAGCAAAATTTCCAACGTACTCTCGTCTCCCAAGACCTTTGCCACTTTGACGGCCTGCATCAATAGCCTTGGGTTTTTGGACTCCAAGCAGGAATTGACAAAGTCAACCTCCATATGTGCCCCCAGTTCTAGATAGGTTTTTAACAGTTCGGCTTTTTCCTCATCCTCCAGATTTGGCGCTATGGACGAGAGCATTTCCAAAAGATCTATCCGCCCCAAAATCCTCACCAATTTGTATCCGAAAATCCTGATACTCTTGTTTTTGGACTCAAAGAGCATCTCGATCTTCAAAGATCTCTGTTGGCTTACAAACTTGATGATCCGGAGATATTTCATCTGCTGCCACTCGGAAAGCGGGTAGGTCTGATCCCGCAAGAAGGATAAATCCGATTTTTCCGAAAGGTTCAACATGGCAGAGACAGCCAAAGACCTAACCTGGAAATTGCTGGAATTTGTGAGTTTTTTGACCTCTGGCAGATATTCGAAGAGGTCCATCTCGTTGATTTCGACCAGTCCCTTCGCCACGATATGCCATTGAGAGAGCTTGATTTTTCCAACCGATACCTTGGCCAGTCCCAAGCGGTTGTAGAGTGTTTTCAGTTTTTCCTTAAACTCCCCCTTCATTTTCTTGTTGAGACCGATGATCCGGTCAATCAGGACCTCGCGGTAGACCAAATCCTGCAATAGATGCTTTGGGAAAAAAGACTCAAAGTCCGCCTCAGTCATTTTCCTGATCTCATCGAGGTCCTTTTCAAAGAGCAAATTGGTCAAAGGATCCACCACCATTTGGTCGTACTCCTTTTCCAAAGCCTCCTTCTTGCTCTTCCTTGACTTGACGACCAACATGACAATGAACATCGAAATCGAAAAAACGAAGAAGGTCAAAATGATCCCCATGACGATGAAAATCTTTAGGTCAGCCGTAAAACTAAACCGATTGCCATACACCGGAGCGTAGGGACTTTTCAGAGCGTAGGACACCAAATCTTCCTGAGGCCCATCTTGGGCGAGCGGAATATCTATATCGCCTCGGTCGACCAACTGGGAAATGTATTGCACTGCCACGGAATCCGCGACGGGCTCTGAAAGTATCGTGAAATTCAAACGGGACGAAACACTGTCTGAATCTACAGCTCCCAAAAGCGTGAAGTCTTCCTTTAACCCGCTGACCCATCCCGAATCATAGCGAGTCCACTTGAACCCGCTGTTTTGAACCAAAATAGAATCAAGGGGATCCTCCAATAGCAAAAAATAGCCAAGCCCTGGAATTTCATGTTGGATTCTGAGGAGTTCGATGAGCACAGGCTTTTGGCTAGGAACAGCCATTTCCTGAGAGGATACTTTTCCTACCAAACTGAAAACTCCAATAAGAAGTAGGGGTAGAAGTCTCCTCATGCGATATTACCTAAGTACGCGCTTCACACGAATCGCCAGTTCATTGGGGTTAAATGGCTTGGGCACAAAATCCGAAACACCCAAATTGAATGCCTCCAATACCACCTGCTCCTCCTCTCCCAAAGAGCTCAGTACAATAATGGGAGTATCGGGCCGGTATTTTTTGGCATGGTGGATAATTTCTATTCCGCTACGAAAAGGCATCATCACGTCCGTAATGATCAAATCGGGATCAAGTTCATCGATTGCCAGAATCCCCTCATTGCCGTCAGCGACATGATGCGTCTCGTACCCATCCTTTTTTAATCGGAATTGTACCAAACTGGATATCAGCTTATCGTCTTCGATAATCAGAATTTTTTTCATATCAGGG
>CAZTJM010000208.1:0-7078 GCA_964613865.1 uncultured Limnohabitans sp.
TCGGTGGCCCAGTATGTTCCGTAATCAATGGCCCGGTATCGCCGGAATAGACAACGGCCTTGATGGATCTTTTCGTTCATGGTATTGGGATTATGGCTAAGTGAAAAATAGGGCTTTTTTTCGTCGCTTGGAAAACTAAATTATTCCAATTCTCCGAGTCTGACAAGGAATTGTAGAATTTGAGCCTCGTTTATTGACAATGAATGACGGATTTGGGTTTTAAGCCAGTTTCACTTCAGGATTTGATTGAATAAACCGGATATCTTATTTATGACTATCCGCAGTTGTACCACTAAGCCAATTCTCTTTGCTCTTGAGGCTGGAAGATCGAAACCTAATTTTTTCTTTGGATTACGCCCGCCTCCTTTAGAAACAGGATAGTGAAATGCTTGGGAGATTTGCCGATGTTGGGTAAAATCCGGAGTGTAAAATAAAAAAACGCCTATGGTTCTCAAAGGCGTTTTCTGCTGCTATACACTCCAAATCTTTTTAAGGATAAAGATGTAATATTCTGCATGGCTCTATTTCACCCGAAAATTTCGAAGTATTGTAAGGATCAAACAACCAGTGATAATTATTGGCTTGATATAGAAATCAATTCAACAAACTATTAGAGGTAGATCTCTACAATCTTGTGTACGATCCTCTCTGAGGTTTTACCATCCCACAGTGGAATCCCTTGATACTGTTTCCATTCCCCTTTCATGATCTTGTCCAAATAGGGTTTCAGTTTCCCTGGATCTGTACCAACCAATTCATTGGTTCCGAGATGGATGGTCTCGGCACGTTCGGTATTGTCTCTGAGAGTCACGCAAGGGACGTTCATCACGGAGGCTTCTTCTGTTACCCCTCCGGAATCAGTAATTACACCTTTCGAATTTTTTACGAGGTAATTAAATTCGAGATATCCCAGCGGGTCGGTCATCAGCAGATTTTCGGCAGTGATTCCAATATTCTGGAGATTTTTGGCCGTTCTGGGGTGTACAGGGAAAATAATGGGAAGACCGCCGGTTCCTTCCAAAATTGCATCAATCATTGCTTTGAGAGAATGTTCCTGATCCACATTGGCGGGTCGGTGCATCGTCATCACAAAATAGTTACCGGGTGTCAACGTGTCGAAAATCTCACCTTCAGGTTTTTTGAATTTTGGCAACTGTGCTATGAGCGTATCGATCATGGTGTTTCCGACAAAATGAATGCGATCCTCGGGTATACCCGCCTTCCTTAGATTAGAATTTGCGATTTCGGATGTCGTAAAGAAATGATCAGTAATACTATCTGTGACCATTCGGTTGATTTCCTCTGGCATGCTTAGGTCGCCGGAACGGATTCCACCTTCGACGTGGGCTACATCAATTCCGAGTTTCTTGGCAGCGATAGAGCAGGCCAATGTACTGGTGACGTCCCCTACGACTATGACCAAAGTTGGCCGATTTTCCATGATCTCCTTCTCGAAGGCCACCATGATGGCGGCCGTCTGTTCAGCCTGTGTACCCCCACCGCCTCCAAGATTGGCATGTGGTTCGGGAATGTTGAGCTGCTCAAAAAAATCGCCGGACATCTTTTTGTCATAGTGCTGACCGGTGTGAACCAGTCTAAAATCCAAGGGTCTGCCTTCTTTTTTTGCTTTTTGGATCCCATGTAATATTGGAGCAACTTTCATAAAGTTGGGACGTGCTCCAGCGACAAGAGTAATATTAATCATTGAGTAAAGATTTGTTCCAGAAATAAATCAGAGAAACCTGCGCTAGTAGCGAAGTTAGGTTTTTTCCTTTGGGAAAACCAGTTGTGCTGGCCGGATCCAGCTGCCACTGGTAGTTGCGGGCATGGATAATCTGAAGTTTGGAACTTAACAAAAGGTTACTGAACTGCTTATCATAAAGGAAACCTAGAGAAAGGTCGACCCACGGTTTGCGTTCGGAATTCTGAAGCTGTGCTTTGTAATAGAAGTCCTGGTTATTGGCTAGTCTTTCAAACGAGATGCCCATCTTGTCGACACCATCCACCAGTGCAAACTCCATCGTTTGGACATTGGAGCCTACGCCAATTCCCACTCCGAGTGGCTGTCCGTAGTTCACGAAACCTCTCGCGGGATTATGAGTATGCCAGGTAAGACCGCCCTTTATTCCTCCTGAAATCCCGCCGTACCTTAGGTACCGATTTACCGATTCTTGTTGGTGGGTAATTTCTGAACGGACTTGAACTGTCTTTCCCCATTGTGGTATCTCAAATAGTTGATTAAATCCAAGTATATATGCTCGTGCATGTTCAGGATTCAAATAATAATCCCGCCAAGTATAGGCATGATCTCTCCTGCCCAATTCAAAATACAATTCAGACTTCGTCTTTGGTACGACTAGGCGTCCAAATAATGTAATTGTCTGATCTCGACCATTGGCATCAAACCCAACTGAATTTCCATTTTCGAAAAAATTCTTCTTTTGAAATCCCTCGAAAATCGGAAACCAATCCAGAAACTCGTTTCCACGGTTTGCATTATACTGCTGAAACGTCCGGGAAAACCCTAAAAAGAATCCTTTGACCCATTTCGGGTTCCAAGACACAGTAATTGCATTGGTATATCTCCAATCTCCTGTGAAAGGCTTAAAATACATTTCGTTCAACTCCTCATGCTGTGACGGTTCCAAACCGGAATTTTCCAATCGTCCCATGATCAATTGGCCTTCAAAATTGCCTATCCATGTCCTCGCCGGTTTAGTTGTATTTAGGCTTAGATGCGGAAAGCCCTGTGCGTTATTGGAAAAAGTCAGCGCATTGAATTGCCCGGGACCCCACCAGATATTCTGCGTTGCCGCACCTATTTCAAATGACCCGTATTTGAAGGTAAGTTTGGACTGTCCCCACCAAGGATTTATTATCCAGCTATCGCCATACCTTTCTGGAAAATCTCCATTGTTCCAAAAAAAGAATTTATCCTGAATTTCCGAATTGGATAATTTATTTAGCCCGGTATAAAACCCTTTGTTTTGAGCCAAAACTAATTCAGGCCGAAAGGTGAAATTGATAAACTTGTATTTCATTTCGATCCCGCCAGATAGATAAGTCTGGAAACCGGGATTGGGTATCAGCCCAAAGTCTCCCCAGCCATAGGGGCGCTTTGATGAACCTCGAGTTGTATTGAGAATAGGCGTGAGTTTGATTGAAAAGTGATCTTCTGAAAAAACTTGAGATAAAGGATATAGCGCAGAGTCTATCTCTATAGGACGCAATAAAAATGAGGAATGAATTCCTGCAGAATCCAGTAATTGATTTCTTCTGGATAGCTCTTCTAAGATTGGAAAATTTGTTGGGAGAGATTGGGCAAATAACCCAATCGGAAAAAAGAAGAAAAATAGGCAAATCGCGTTTCTCATTCAACTACCAAGAGTAAAACATATCTCTGTCAAATCTGAAATCGTCATTTTTAGCTTCATTCAATGAAAAGTTGGAAAAAATCATCAATTCTGAATCCATAGATTTTGCTTGGAGCCCGTTTGCATAACCGCTGGGCACCAATAAAACAGCAGGAGAATTCGAATCCAAAACAAACTCATACGTTGATCCTGTTATTCCATTGTCGAAATCGAACAATTCCACTAAAACAATTTTGGTAATTCCTGCGATCGGAAGTATTGCCTTCGTTTCCACCTTGTGAGCCTGCCAAGCCCGTATTTGCTCGATTTGCCCAAATCTGATCGAATAAAATCTTTTTGCTGATGAAAGATTAAACTCATTGCAATATCGCAATTCACCACGATCGTCTCTGTGAATCGAGATTGGGAAAAGAGTTGGTTTAGTCAAATGTGATTTGGGATAATTTTTTCAAATTTTTTTTCCTGTCAAATGAATGAGACAATAGCTTCTTCGCAGATACGCTCATAGCATCCAATTCAGATTTCGATAATGACATCATTTCTTCAAATCGTGCTCCTATCATATCTGTATCATTAGAGTCAGCACTCAAACCAAGCTGATACTCTCGTATAAGGTTTGGAACTTCACCTTTCATTACAGCGAAAATAGGTTTTTTATACTGGAGATAGGTTTGAAATTTGCTTGGAATCATAATCTCATAAATAGGAACATCTATAAGCGAGATTAAAAGTATATCGCTGGCTTCAAAATAATCAGGCATCTCAATTAGAGGCTTCCTCCCGATAAAATTTACATTGGGAATTTTTTCGGCTTCCACTAGATTTTTTAAGTCCTTTAGATTGGATCCACTCCCTACAATATTCAAATACGCTTCAGGAAATTCTTTAACAGCCTTTTTAAAACCAAGAAGCACATTGTCTAAATTTTGAACCTTCCCAATGTTTCCAGCAAACGTAAAATTTATCTTACCTGGTAGATTTATATTATTAGTTGACACTTCGCTTATTATAGACCAATTTGGAATCCAAAAAATTTTCTTTTCCGACTTCAAATATGAATTTATTTTGGGAACAAATCCTTTGCAGGACACAGCGATTTTGTCTGATGAGTTATAAACCAGTTTCACGAGGTTGTCCAGGACCAAGTTCAACATTCTGTTTGGTTTAAAGCCATAAGCATAAACTGTGTCTGGCCATAAATCCTGTGTCCAGATTATCAAATTCTTATTGTAGAATTTTTTAATTAGAACTCCGGGTAATGCTACCGTCAAAGGGCCTGTTTGATAGACAAATACCCTATCAAATTTTCTACCTATAAACAACGCTACGATGGACGCAAAAAATACGAAGGAAATGTAATTGAAGATTTTGATGAACTTACTTTTTTGATACCCTTCAATCACAGGAATTCTGTGAATTGGTATATCTTGGTAGTAAGTTTTTTGATAAAGTTTGTTTTTGTAGCCAGAAAAAACTTTCCCAACTGGATAAGAAGGAGATCGTGTAAGGACTTCTACGGAATAGCATTTTTTTTTCCAATATCTGGCCAAGTCATTAATTATGAATTCTTCAGGAAAGAACGCTTCCCCAATTATCAAAACTTTCTTATCCTGCATATGGATAATTAGGGGCGTACAATGATCTGTATTTAGTCATAAAAGTCTTCATCTCTTCTATCATTACCTCATAGGACGGAATACCAAAATCAACATCCAATTTTTCACTTTTTAAACTTTTGTCGACCTTCTTACCCTCAACAGAATTTATTTGAATACCGGTATTAAAGGATCTATTGAAAATATTCAAAAGATCAAATTTGGAGATAGCTCTTCCATTCGTCACATGATAAAGTCCATTTAAGTCCTCATATATGGACTTTTTAACAACTTTACTTAGCTCCGTTGTAGTCACTCCTCCCCAAAATGCCTGTGTATATCCATTGATTTCTCCTTTTTGATTCATAAACCAGTGAAATAATCCTTCACCATTTCGCTTAATCTCCGGGCCAACTATAGAAGTTCTCAGAGTGAGATGCTTTTCTGAAAAGATCTCTCCAAGCCCTTTTCCCCGTCCATAGACATCATCAGCATCCCTAAAATCAGATTCTATATACCCGCCTTTTTTTCCCGAAAAGACGCAATCAGTAGAAATATGTATGACTTTTGATTCGATCTCGTCAGCGACACCCGTGAGCCAGTGTGGGAAATACGCATTTATCAGAATTGAATTTTTAGGATTCTGATTGGATCCTTTAATTAAAATCCCTACACAGTTAACTATTACGTCGGGCTTGATTTCCTTGACAATCCCCTCAAGTTTGCTAAAATCTGTAATATCGCAAATGATGGTTTCTTCTCTCAATTTATTCCTAAACGAAAGATCAAAGACCTCAAAATCTTTGGAATTCTCCAAATTGAAAAATACTTGATGGCCAAGCATTCCTGTTGATCCCAATATCAGTGCCTTATTCATTATTTATTCCAGGTTACTTTATTGATGATAGACGTATAGCTCTGAATAGCTCTTATCACGCGGGTAGAACAATTAGTCACCTGATACTCCAGAGGCAGGTGTGCTTGACCACTTTCATGCAATTCCTGAGCGATTGGAATGGACTGTAGCATACTATCAGTGCTGATTCCTCCTAACACTATTGTCCCTGCGTCAATAGCTTCTGGTCTTTCTGTGCTTGTGCGTATGCTCACAGCCGGAAAATCCATCATCGCAGCTTCTTCAGAGATCGTCCCCGAATCAGAAAGTACCACAAAAGCCTCTTTCTGCAACTTCACATAGTCGAAGAACCCAAGAGGTTCTATATTCCTGATCAAATCATGGAAAATAATCCCACTGGCTTGGATTTTATTTCTAGTTCTTGGGTGTGTACTAAAGATAATCGGCATTTGATATTTTTCAGCTACCGCATTTAGAGCATCTGACAGAATATTGAAATTGTCTTTTAGATCAATGTTCTCTTCGCGATGGGCACTGACAACAATATATTTCTTAGACTCCAGGCCCAGTTTTTGGACTACAGAAGCCCCATTGATTTCAGACATGTATTTATTGAGAACCTCCTTCAATGGAGATCCGGTGACAAATACATGATCTTTTCGAAATCCCTCACTGAGCAGATCTCTTCTACTGTTTTCTGTATAGGTTAGATTAATATCGGAGATATGATCAGAGATCTTTCGGTTTATCTCCTCCGGTACATTCTGGTCAAAGCAGCGATTGCCCGCCTCCATGTGGAAAATAGGAATCTTCAAGCGCTTGGCGGCGATAGTACAGAGTACGCTGTTAGTATCTCCCAACACCAAAAGCGCGTCAGGCTTGATTTCGGCCAGTAACTCGTAGGATTTCGCGATGACATTCCCTATGGTCTCTCCCAAATGTTTGCCCGCAACATTCAAGTAATGATCCGGTTCCCTTAATTGTAGATCCTCGAAAAAAATCTGGTTAAGCGTGTAGTCGTAATTCTGTCCTGTGTGAATCAGAATATGATCAAAAAACTCATCACACTTTTTAATACATTCTGCCAAACGGATGATCTCAGGACGTGTTCCGACTACCGTTACTACCTTCAATTTGTTACTCATTTCTTATTCCAATTTTTCAACTCATCCTGAATATATTCCAAACTCATCAATTTTTCCTTAATCTCGGGTATAGTGAGTCGCTGGGTGTTGTGAGAGTTGTAATCCACC
>CAZTJM010000209.1:0-7071 GCA_964613865.1 uncultured Limnohabitans sp.
AGCATGCCCTAGGCCGAAAAATCCACGCGGAAGGTAGTACCCTCGCCCACTTCGCTAGTGATACTGATCTTGGCACCGAGGGATTCGAGCTGGGTCTTGACGATGTAGAGTCCCACGCCCTTGGCATCGGGATTCTTGTGGAAGGTCTTGTTCATGCCAAATACCTTGGCTCCATGCTTCTTCAGGTCTATGCCCAGGCCATTGTCCGCAAAGGTCAGGAAGGGCTTTTGCCCGTCCATCCCAGACTTGATTCGAAGCACAGGCGGGCGCTCGGGATGGCGGTACTTGAGGGCATTGGACATGAGGTTGAGAAAGACGCTCTCCAAGTAAGACCGGGAAAACAACAGGCCCGGACACTCCGAAAAGTCCGCCTCCAGCTCAGCATCAAGGGAAAGGATCTGGCCGATCAGGGCTGTTTTGGTCTTTTCAAACACCTCGGCAAAGGACACCTCCTCGAGCTGCTGGTCGCTGTCCTCCTGTACCTTAAGCACGTCGATGGTCTCCTCCATGGAGGAGAGGAGGTTTTTGATCACCTGCTCGACCAGACCAAAGAGTTCTTCTTTTTGCTCTTGCTCGGCCTCGGCTTGATAGAGCTTGATCAGGGCATCCAGGGTGATGACTGGAGAGCGGAGATTGTGGGAGATGATGTGGGCAAAGTTGAGCAGCTGCTTGTTTTTGGATTCCAGCTTTTCCAACAGGGACTTCAGTTCCTTTTTGGAATTGTTAAACTGCGTGATGTCCGTGGCGATACCGATGAAGCCCAGGTGCTTTCCCTTGTCTGAGCTGATCTGGGATACGTTGAGCTGCACAGGAAAGGTGCTGCCGTCCTTACGGAGGTAGTTCCACTCGTCGGAGTTGACTTTGCCTTGTAGGGGAAAATAGGTAAAGACGTCATGAGGCTGGAGCTCCAAGCCGGTTTGGGCACTCAGGAGGGAGGCTTTGTGCTGGATTTCGCTTAGCTCGTGAAACCGGTCGGGCTTTAGCTTGCCGACCACCTCTTCTGCATCGTAGCCCAGCATGCGTTCGGCTCCTTTGGAAAAGTGGCGGATCAGGCCGTTTTTGTCAGTGGCTATGATGGATACCGCGGCCGAGTCGAGGATGCCCTTGAGTTCCTGGTTTCGGATTTCCACCATCTTTTCGAGGTTTTGCTTCGCGATGAGGAGTTCGGTTTCGGCCCTAAGCCGCTTTTCATCGGATCTATTGAGCCAAGCCGAGGCATCCCAAATGAGGACTAGGCCCATCACCAGGAAGCAGAGGGCGAAAAGCGCAATGCCAAAATCCACCTGGATAAGATCCTGTCGCTGCACCTGCATCCAGGCAAAAGTGAGGACGATAAGGACAAGAACGATCCGCGGAGTCAACCGGCGGGCCATGATGCTGCCCTTTTTGTCGCCCAGCAGTAATCCGGTGATTCCCAAGTGCGGTTGATGGACAGTCAGGAGTATGGAAAACACAAACCAAATCAGGGCGATGCTGGGGGAGATGGCGGTCAAAAACGACAGGGTGTAGAAATCGGGTACGCTCATCAGGTATCCCATCAGCGCGACAAAGGCCACTAGGCTGATCACATGCAGGAGGATTTGCCCCAAAAGTGGCCTGGGAGGTGTCTTGGTGAAAAAAAGGAGTGCCGTGCCAAACAGCAAGTAGATGATGGCGGTCATCCCGGGCATCCTTCCCGGATGGGGCTGTCCTTCGGACCTTCCTATGCTGTCCGTGACTATCACTTCGTCGATTCCCAAACTGACTTGGAAGAAATCCTGGGCGATGGAAAGCGACGCCATCAGCATGATGACAATAGCCAGGATCCTAGCGCCTTTGACTGATTTTCCCCCCAACCAAAGCCAGGAGCCCAGTCCGACCAATACCATCAGGAACGCGGAATTGAACTTGATACCGGGTAAATCCGGAAAAAGCTGGAGGAGAAAGCGGATATCCAAAAACCAACTGACGACAAAAAGCAAACCCAGACCAGTGAAGATTTGGGCAATCAATGACAGTTTCTTTTGAAATAGGCTGGTGGTACTCAACTAGGGTAGAGAATTGGCTTTAAGGAAACATCCGCAAACTCTGCGAAAAAAGCAAATTTCCCTGGCAATCTGCCTACTTGGGGGAAATGGTATCCAAGGGACTATTGGGATGGAGGTACTTTATCTTTGGCAAAGTGGCTGTCTCAAAAAGCCTGATTGTGTCAATTGAGCTCTGGAGCTACAGGAGTAGCGTATATCGAAGGCCATTTTCAGTGAATACAGCCTCATTTGGACTTCGCTCAATGTGACAAACATCAGTTATGAGACAGCCTCTTTCTCCGATTCAATTTTGGAAGGGACAGGCAGCTGAATACAGCGCGATATGCTGTCCCATATCTTCGAGTTCGGGCTTTCGGATTTGGGTAAGCTGGGAACAATCCCCGAATAGCACTGCAAAGGACTTTTCGTAGCTTCCTTTTTTCACTTTGACCGGCTGGCCACCATTTTTTGACACGAGGAAAGCCCTGTGCTTGTCTCCCGTCCAAGTGATGTATTCGCCTTCCAGCGCGGTGGTCTTTCTGGCAAACGGATCATAGAAGACCTCGAACACCTCGTTGAAACCGGGGTTGAGCAGCTGGAGGAGCAGTTCTTTTTCCCCATTGATGCTCGTATTTCTGAAGATGATGAAGTCCTCAGGTTTGGCCGTTGGCTGGTTTTTGGTGAGTAGCTTTTTGATCGAGGAGCCCCGTTCCATGGCATATTGCAACCTCACGGCGCTGTTCATTGCGATGGCAAACTCCTGTATGTTTTCCGCGCTGATCGTATGGCTTTTGCCAAATTCGTCTTCGAGTTTGACCTTGGTGATGCCGCGACTGCTGTTGGTGGTGAGGATTTTCCCCTCGATGACTTCCCCGGTTTTGAGCAGGGCATAGCCGCGGTTGGACATGGGCATTTCCTCCAGAGGTTGCTGGAGCTCTTGGGCAGAGAGGGACAGGCAGGCTGCGAAAAATGCAAGTACTGTGGTTTTGAGCTTTTTCATTTGCAAGTTGGTTTGACCATGAGATGGAAAATAGGAGAGGAGGGTTGCTTCGACGAGGAGTTTTTTTTTGATCCACGATGACAAATCCCAGCGAAGCAATATCCCGCTTGTGAAGGGGGAATTGCGTTGATTGGAACTACAGTACTCCAAGCGCAAATTTGCAACGTCACTAAAGGAAGTAGGCAAATCGCGATTTGGACGCTTCCGGGCTCCCACTTTCCCAATGGTGATGGGGGATTTATTGCTTCAAGCTTTCTCCAAAAAATACACCCTCATCTCTCGGCGGAGCTTGAAACCCATGCGCTCATACAGCCTGATCGCGCCATAATTGTCTGGATACACATGGAGAAAAGGCACTTTGCCTTCTTCCAGGATGTACTGGATTTGGTTGCGGATCAATTCGGCTCCAAAGCCTTTGCCCAAACAATCAGGATGCGTACACACCGCGCTGACTTCCACAAAGGGACTGGGCTTCAGGCGCTGACCCGTCATCGCGGCGAGTCGTCCGTCCTGAAATATTCCTTCATACCGCCCCAGTTCTATGGTCTTGCTAAAGAAAGGACCTGGATTGGTCAGCCGGGTGAGTGCGATCATCTCGGGGACATTAGCCTCCGTCAGCGGCACGGCTCGGGGAGAGTCAGGGGCGTCGGGCAACACTTTGCCATCGAATACCATCTGGGAAATTGGCCTTTGGAACATCACCTTCCAAGCGCTTGGAATGGCGACATCCCCTGGTGTGAAGAGGATAATGGGATCTCCGACTGAAAACCATCCCTCCAGATCCTGCCATTCTTCGTCGCCATAGGTGCGAAAGCCGACAAACTGGCCCTTGTCCCGCTGCAGGTATCGGACACAATCGTTGCCTTCGGCGTGGATTCTACTTCCAGTATTCAGGGCATTCCATATGGGATGGTCAAGGATAGCACTCATGGCTAAATTCGGATTTAGGGGGAAAAGAAAAAAAGCTATATGGATCAGACAAATTTCTTTCGCTTAAACCAGAGGAAAATGACCACGGAAATGGCGATCATCACGGCCCAGGTGGCGTAGTAGCCCCATTTCCAGTTTAGCTCTGGAATGAAGGAAAAGTTCATTCCATACACGCCCACGATGAAAGTGAGTGGCAGAAAGAATGCTGAAAAAACGGTGAGCAGCTTCATGACATCGTTGCTCTTCTGCGCTGTCAACGACAGGTGCGTGTTCAGGATGGACTGCGCATCTTCTATCACCTCGTCTAGCTGCAACATATAGTTCACAATGGACTCCCTGATGTCTTGCAGGTTGGAGAGGTTTTCCTGCTTTACAACGAGCTGGTTGAGTACATTCTGGGAAAACTGGAGAAGCTTTCTACAGATTCGAGCCTTGGCTTTTTGGTAGTAAAGCTGCTCGATGGACACTTTGCCGTTTTTTTTGAGGAAGATATCCTTTTCGTTTTCGTCCATCTTGTCACTGAGCCAGTTGACGGGGGCCTCAAAGGAAAGGAGCATTTCCAAGACGATGGCCAGCATGAGGGCCTCGGGGTCGTTGAACTCGCGATCCTTGAATTTTGAAAGGAAGTCAAAAGGTTTTTGGTGTATGGTGATCAGGTGGTTTTCATTGATTAAGAAAGCCACCTTGTTACTCAGCTTGGCAACGGTGGTCTGGTTGATATGGGGCTCGACGGTGAAGGCCCGAAAGATCATAAAGGTGAAGACGCCATGCTTTTCCAGCTTGGGGAGGTGTCCATGCTCCAAGGCGTCATCCAGCAGGTTGACGTCGATATAGAAAGGATGTGTTAGGTCGATGAGTTCGGTTTGCTTTGGCTTCTCGATGTCGAGCCATTCGAATTTTCCAAAGTCTTTTTTGAATTGCGCCATGAAGGGGAAACCAGTTTGTACCAATGCGCTGCCAGTCAAGTATGCAGGCGGCTTTCATCGTTCAATTTCCGAATAAAAACATCATTGAATATAGAGCTTTTTTTGCTCGCCGATACAGATAAGTGGCCAAAACAGCCTGCATCCCTCTATTTGCCGAGCTGGTTGAGGCTCAGCCGGAGGATTTCCCCCATGTTTTTGCAGGTGAGAAAGCCCATGTTTTTGTAGTGCTTGGACAACTCTTCCCTGAGGCTGACCACGTTTTCCTTCGGTGCCAAATGGTCGTGCTCCATGCAGCGTAGAATATCCTCTATCTCCTTGTGAGAGGATTTGAGACGGGTGGCAATCAGCGCCCGCTCCTCGCGCTGATACTGGCGCATGGACTCCGGTGTGATGTACTTCATCCCGAGCTGGATTAGGGCATTGTTTTCCTTGAAATACTGCGGGAGATAGATGGACTTTTTCCCCTCGTAGCTCTGCTGGTCAAAATCAATCGCACGGATGCGGTAGTGGGTTTCCTCAAAGTCCGGCGTGACGTCGATCACGAAGTTGGAGGAGTGCATATCCCCCAGCAGCCGGGCAAAGCAGCGCTCGTTGAACTTGACAAATTCTTTGGCCAAGCGGATCGGGTTGAGGTGGGAATCTTGCATGTGAAGCTTCATAAACTTGTCCCCGGGGATCCCTGCGATGTGCTCCTCGATGAGGGTGTTTTGGTGGACGAGGTAGCTGATGCGGTTGGGGGAAAGAAGGTCTTCCAGCTCCAGGCCATACACTCTGGAGGCGTCCGCGTTTTTGATGTAAAAATAGTCGAAGTTGTCGTTGATGCGATTGACGATCCGCACGCGGAAGGGCTGGGTATTCCCATAAACGCAGAGGTCTATGCGGTCCACAAAGAGGTGCTCCATCACGCTCATATCGCCCCCGGCCTTGAGCAGGGCATAGATTTTTTTGACATTGTGGTGGATTTCCTCCCGGTCACTTTCGGCATAGAAAACCGTCTCCCAGAGGGTGTCTTGGTCTCGGGTGTCGTAGAGGGCTATCGAACCGTTGTAGCGCAACAGTTCGTGGTAGTGGATGGGGATATCGACTTCCCTAGAATACTTGATCAGATAGCGCCTCAGAACCGGGGAGATGGGGTAAATGAGCTTTTTCTTGCTGATCAATGCCATGACTTACAAATGCACCTGCTGGCTTTTCTTCAAATATCTGTGGAAAATAAATGGCCCGAAAGGCAAGACCGACGCGATAAGGGCAAAGAGCGTCTTTGCAAAATCCCAATTCAGTTTACGCGCTGTCGGAAAGACGGTGTAAACATAAACGATGAACAGGATCCCGTGGGCCCAGCCGGTGTATTTGACCGCCAAGGGCAAATCAAAGACATACTTCAACGGCATGGCGATTCCGAGTAGAATCAGGAAAGACAATCCTTCGAGCAGACTTATCCATTTGAATCTTCTGGCCCATTTGGTTTGTTCGGTATTCATTTGCTTGGGGAAAGGTTGAATAGGACTTGCAGAGAAGTCCAGAGTTTTACTTTCAGGTTTTTGTCCTGGGAGATTTCGCTCAGGGAGTCGGCAAAAAGATACTCCGTCTCATCTTCTGAGAAGACTTCATAGCGGGAGGAGGAAATGCCATTGACCGGGTGCTTGATTCGGCCAAATTTTAGAACGGTGTGGGCATTGAGGTTTTGAAACTCGGCCATGCTGCGGTTTTCCAAAGCAGCGGAAGATACCATTCCCACCTCGCTCATGGAGTGTCCACAGGCTTTGATCATTTTGGTGAGCATATCCATCAGATCGGGCATGAGTTCCTTCTCCTCATGGAGAATTAGGATTCCCTTGCTGAAATCGCCCCGGATGGGAATAGGCTCCACAGTCAGTTCCTCGAGTTCGATTGGAGAACTCGCCTTTGCATCGGTCTGGGGCAAATTTGCCTCAGCAGAGGGTTCCGATTGTTGGGCTCGCGCTGGCATGGAGACGCTTTTTTCAACTTCGGGTGTTTCCGCGGGACTGTTTTCCAGTTGTGCCAAGATAGCCTCTCTGTCTTCGGGAATCAGGTAAAGCTCTTCTTCGATCAGTGATTTGAGTTCCTCAAGACTTGCGTTTTCCATGGCTGGAAATTGGGTAAAAAAAGCCGATTGGCAAAGTTTGACTGGGATTTAACCCGCATTATGCATTAGAGTAAGTATAGGGTTGGCTGAGATTAGAGATTT
>CAZTJM010000210.1:0-7071 GCA_964613865.1 uncultured Limnohabitans sp.
GATTGATAAATAAAGAAATGTCCGACTATCCTATTTTAGTCGGACAGTAGTGATTTTAAATGAAAAACTACCAGATTTGAAGTCCCTTTGGGTAGCAAAAATCCTCCGGCAAACGTTACCTTTTCAAACCAAAACAACCATGCAAAAATTACATACCCTCCTCCTTTTGACTCTTTTGTTTTTGGCTGCCGCATGCTCAAATTCGGAGGATGGAGATCCCTTGGACGTCTATCGCGAAATCGCCTACAATGCCCTTTCCAGTGGTGAAAAAGCAACCGTCATCAGCGATTGGAGACAGGCCGAGGTGGAAGCGTGGGTTGATGGATATTATTTGGTGGTCTTCCAAAGTACCGATGCGTCTTTGGGAGACATCCGGGTGGTAGTCGATCCACTAGCGGGCACAGTGGTAGAAATACTCCCCCGCCAATAAATGAACAGAGGACCGAAATTCGGTCCTCTTCTATTTGGTCAGGTTTTTTGAAGTTTCAACTTTTCTTTTCTTGCCGCCTTGTTCTGTTTTTTCTTTGGCCGGTTAGCTCCAAAAGTCCCTCGGTGAACCTTGCCTTTTTTGGACTTGATGTCTCCTTTTCCCATTTTATTTCAGATTTAAGTGAACAATGCCCGAAAATAAAAAACGCCTAAAATCAGATCAACCTCAGAAGGGGAAAATTAGCCCCAGTCGACTAATTTTAACAATACGTAACAAATCTATCGCACACGGAGCACTTTTTCAGGATGAGTCAAAGAAGCCGCTATACCATCAATTGTGATCTGGGCGAGGGAATTCCATATGAATCGCTGATCATCCAAATGATTGATCTGGGCAGCGTGGCCTGCGGTGGGCACTTCGGCGATCGAAGTTCTATCCAAACTACCCTGGACCTGATCCGGACCCATGGAAAGAGTGCGGGAGCTCATCCCTCCTATCCTGACCGGGCAAATTTCGGGAGGAAATCCCTGAACATCGCCCCAAAGGATTTGGTAGCGAGCCTATCGGACCAGATTGGATTGTTTAGCGACATGGCTCAAGCCGCAAATCTACCCGTCGACCACATCAAGTTTCACGGAGCCTTGTACAATGATGCTGCGGAAAACGCCGACCTCGCGGAATTACTGCTGGAATTCCTGCAAAGGGACTACGCCAATGTTCCCCTGCTTGTCCCTCCTTTTTCCCAACTGGAAAAGGCTGCGCTTGCCAAAAATCACCCGATCAGACTTGAGATCTTTGGAGACAGGGCATACAAAGATGACTACAGGCTACTCAGCCGAAAAGCCGAGAATTCGCTTTTTACGCATTTAGAGCAAGTAATAGCGCACTTGGATGCTGTGTTTTCAAATGGGCTACTAAGAACCGCATCGGGCCAGACACTCCCAATTCACGCCGATACGATATGTTTCCACGGGGACAATCCCGGAATTTTGGGTTTCTTGCCACAGGTTCGACAACGATACTGGACATGAAGCCAAGCTATACCCTTATTAGTCCATACCTCGGGGAGTTGCAGTGGGATGAAGTTCCCACAGATGCGCTCCTAGCTGAGCAATTGGCATGGATGGATCTACTGAATGTTGAATTTGCCGACAAATTCTTGGAGATCAGACAGGGATTTACAGCTTTAAGTATATACTGGAAAAACACTGATAATCAGATACAATTCCAAAATAATCTTCAACGATTACAGCCAAAAAAACACGAGCTTTCCTCAAGCGTTTGGATGCTGCCCGTCTGCTACGATCCGGCGTTTGGTCGAGATCTGGGCTCTTTGGCACTCCTTCACCGGATGACCGCCAACCAGCTGATCGAGCTTCATTCTTCGGTAACCTATCGACTGCATTTCTTCGGTTTCCTCCCCGGATTCATGTACCTCAATGGTCTATCCGAACTACTTCATACTCCGCGCAAAGCGATACCTGACCGAAAGGTCGAGGAAGGATCAGTGGCCATCGGCGGTTCCCAGACCGGCATCTATCCCACAGAAAGTCCCGGGGGCTGGCACCTAATCGGAAGATGTCCGCTGCCCGTATTCGATCCAATGAAGAGCCCACCTGTATGGGCAAAGCCTGGCGACCTAGTCAGATTTGAGCCAATTGGGATGGAGGAAATGGAAAGATTATTGCAAAACCCCACTCCTCCCAAAGTCCTATGAATGGCCAATCTGCAAAGGCAACCTTGCTCAAAACCGGACCTGGAAGCTCCATCCAAGACTTGGGAAGGATGGGAATGGCACAATTTGGAGTCCCCAATTCCGGAGCAATGGACCAAAGGTCTTTTCGGTGGGTTAACCACCTGCTGCAAAATGACCAAAACGATGCCGTTTTGGAGATCTCTCAACCCGGATTTGCCATCCGTTTTAATTCCCCGACCCAAATTGCCCTTGCCGGGGCAATAGCCCAGGTGAAATTAAAAGGCCGAGAAATCCAAAAGACCGGCTTAATCTTAATCCGACCGGGAGACATCTTGGAAATCGGCACTTTTCACCTTGGGGCAAGAATCTATCTCGGCATCAGCAGGGGATTTCAATCGCAGTCGGTACTAGGATCCAAAAGTTTTTACAAAGGCCTGACGGAAATATCCCAACTATCTACTGGCGCAGAATTGAGCTACATTCCCAATCCGACTCCGGTGCCTGGTCACAATGCGGCAGCGAGATGGTCGCCTGATTGGTATGCCAAGGAGATATTGACGGCCTATCCTGGTCCCGATTTTCGTCTGCTTGACCTGCAAACCCGGGAAAAAATCGTAAGTGAATCTTTTACGGTCTCCAACTTGGGCAATCGCATGGGGATTCAGCTGTCGGAATTACTTCCAAACCAAGCCCCTGAGCTTGCTACAAACCCCATATTTCCAGGAATGGTCCAACTGACTTCCGGAGGAAAGCTACTTGTGCTACTCAGGGATGCCCAGGTGACTGGTGGTTACCCGAGGATTTTGCTTCTTAGCGAGGAGAACCAATGGATTATAGCCCAAAAAAAAACCGGCGAGCAGATTCGATTCCGGCTTTCAAGCACGTCCGATAAGGCAATCTGAATCAGACTGAAGCCTAGGGAACAAAAATTAATCGGCTGTTTCTTCAAAAAACCTTCAATGCTGTTTGAGCAAAGCGCGATCTCCTGCTATCTTTCAAAAACAACTTTTATAACCCGAACGACCATGGATGCAGGCCTAGAAGAAAAGATTCAGTCCCAGGGAATGACCCCTGAGACTGTCGCCCAACAAATTGAGAACTTTAAGAATGGCTTTTCATTTCTGAAAATTACCGCTCCTGCCACACCGGGAGATGGCATACGGGTACTTTCCGAAGACGAATTGGCCCATTTCACCCAAACTTATCCGAAAAGAGCGGCCCAGCTTGATGTGGTAAAATTTGTACCGGCATCGGGAGCTGCCTCGCGGATGTTTAAGGATCTCTTTGGCTTTTTGGATGGCGATGCCGATCTCTCAAAAAGTGCTTTCACCCAAAAATTTATCGCCAACATCGACAAGTTTGCGTTTTACTCAGACCTTGACGCGGCTTTGAAAGCAAAAGGAAGCAGTATTCAGGCATGCCTAGATAAGGGGGATTCCAAAAAAATCGTCTCAGCGCTCTTGGGCGAAGATGGATTGGGCTACGGCAACTTGCCGAAAGGCTTGCTCAGATTCCACAAGTACGACAACGAAAACCGTACCCCAGCGCAAGAACATTTGGTGGAAGGACTGCAATACGCGGTAGGCAAAAACAACAAGGTGAGGATACATTTCACGGTGTCTCCCGAGCACGAGGAAAAGTTCAAGGCGGAAATCGCTTCAGTATTGCCCGGGCTAAAAGCGGGTAGCGGGGTTGATTTTGAAGTCACTTATTCCCAACAGAAAAAATCCACAGATACCATTGCCGTGAATATGGACAACACGCCATTCGAGGAAGAGGACGGAAGCCTACTCTTCAGACCTGCGGGGCATGGCGCGCTCTTGGACAATCTCAACGACATCGAAGCGGACCTGATCTTCATCAAAAACATCGACAATGTGGTGCCCGACCGAATCAAGGGCACTACCAAAGATTATAAAATGGCCATTGCCGGGCTCCTCTTGGAAGTGCAGGAAAAGGTTTTTCAGGCCCTGAGAGGGATGGAAAGTGAATATAGAGACGCGTATGTGGAAATGGCCGAAAGAGTTTTTACAGGTGATTTGGGAGGGAAACTCCCCGCCGACTTTCAGACTTATTCATCCGACGAAAAGGCCGATTTCTTGAAAGCCAAACTCAACCGTCCAATTCGGGTTTGCGGAATGGTGAAAAACACCGGAGAACCAGGAGGCGGGCCTTTTTGGATACAGGAAGCTGATGGCTCCCAATCCCTGCAAATTTTGGAAACCGCCCAAATCGATCTTGATGACCCTGAGTCAAAAAAGCACTTCCAAGGCTCCACACACTTCAACCCGGTGGACTTGGTTTGCGGTACCAAGGACTATAAGGGGAACTCCTTTGACCTGATGAAGTACAGGGATATGCAGACGGGTTTCATCACCGAAAAGTCCAAGAGCGGGCGCGATCTCAAAGCTCTTGAGCTGCCGGGCCTGTGGAACGGTGCCATGTCGGGCTGGAACACCTTGTTTGTAGAGGTGCCCTTGATCACTTTCAATCCCGTGAAAACCGTCAACGATCTATTGCGAGACGAACATCAATAGAGATTTTAGTCGCTAGACAGAAGAGCCAAGTATGGAGATGTAAACGATCTCCATACTTGGCTCTTTTCAATTTACTTGGATCCAGACTCTCGTCTCTCAAAACATTCCCTTCGCAAGCTGTTCTTTCAAATAGGCCTTCAGTTCCTCGCCTTCTTCCACTTTGATCTCTCCCGGCAATCCGAGAATAAATCTTGCCAAGCCGGGCAGCTGGGGAATTTCCCCCTGGAAATAATATTGGTTGCGGTTTTTGATAAACATGAAGGGCAAGGCATTCGGGTGTTCTTCCAGCATCAATTGGTAAGCGCGCTTGCTGAGTTTCAGCTTTACGGAGAATCTGTTTTTCCCCGTAAACCCAAAGATAGCTTCACCTGGAAGCTCGTGTTTGGCTTCATGTTTCCAAGCTTCCATAGCAGGGACTACCTCTCCTATCCGCTCTACTTTGAAGACCTTCATGCTTTTGCTCTCGAGTTCAAAGGCATGGATGTTTTCGTAGTCACTTGAGAATCCCACCGGCTCGACCAATCGATCCGACACCGTCTCGCTGCTGAGCGAGTAGTAGTCCTTCAGCCAGATTTGCTTTTTTTCTGAAATCCCCTGCCCGATCTGATCCACCAGCCTCCCCAAATGCGCCTTAAACAACTGCTCGGTACCCTGCTTGACCTCTGACCGAAGCTGGAGTTTCTGGAGTACGGCATCTCTCAATAGGTTGGCTTTGCCTTGGCTTTCGATCAGGGACTTTAGCCAGTTGCTCTCCTCCGGAGAAAAGGTACTGTAGGACAAAGTGCTATCCTGCCCCGGGCGCTGCTTGATCTTGTATTTGCTAAACTCCTTGACCACTTCAAAACCCAAAGCCTCCAGCAGTTTGAAATAGCGGTAGATGGTCCGTTCGTCCGTCTCCAGCAATTCCGCAAGACGGTGCACGGGCTTCCCGATGTTGCCCTGCAGGAGGTTGATCAATTTGAAGACACGAAGGATTTTTTGCTGTTCGATTTGTCCTGACTTGCTCATGGCGATGTGACGATTCCCGTCCAAAAATAGGGATAAGATTCTCTCAGTACCCACCCGATGACGCATATTGTCAGAAAACATGCGCTTGCCATGGCGCAGAATCACCTATTTTTACATTATGCCCAAGATCGAATTAGCCCAACGCCAATCCAGAATAACCCCATTTCTTATTGGCCTGTTGTTCCTATCTTGCTATTGGCTTTTCTCCTTCGACGGCATCACCTTTTCCGACGATGTGTATTACCTGCTTGCTGGGAAAAAGTTTTGGGAAGGCGCAATGGAGACAGGCTCCTACCACTTTTCCAGCCGTTGGGGAGCCTATGTGCCCAGTGGATTGATGGGGGCGCTTATGGGTTTTGAACCGCATAGGATTTCACTCGTTTCCCTCTTGAGCTATCTCGGGACTTTGGCAATTTTGCTGAAGGTTTTACCCCAAAAAGCCAATCCCTGGATATTGGTCACCTGGTTCTGCACGCAGGTTTATTTTCTCCATTTTTTGACCAAGGTTTATCCTGATTCCCTGCTTGTTTTCTGGTCAAGCCTGGTCACCTTTTCCACGGTTTATCGGCACAAGAGCCCCCGTCTATCCGCCTTGGGGGTGATGTTGGGATTGTTCTTTGGCTTTCTCACGAAGGAGACCATTGTCTTTTTGGCGCCACTCCCCATCCTACTTTTTATTTGGGATTGGAAAAAGCAGAAACCCGCACATCGCTTCTACATTTCCCTGCTGCAATTCGGTTTCCTGTTCGGAGCAGCCTATCTGACTTACTTTTGGGCGAAGTTTGGCGACCCGCTCTACCGATTTCATTCCATACAGGGAGGGCACTATATTTCCGAATACACCTACGCGGACAAGACAGTCTGGGTGATGCTCAAGCGCCTGACCATCTCTCCCATCATCACTTTTGTAGAGCGTTCCTATTGGCTTTGGCTGGTTTTTGCCCTTCCTGCCTTCGCCAAGCTTCGCAAAAACCCCAGTTCTCCCAGTCTAGAATTTGGCTTGGCCGCACTGAGTCTAGTGACCTGCTTTTGGCTGATGAGCACCAATTCCCAGTTTTACAATCCCCTCTACCTCAATCCACGGCATTTGATCGTACTGGTGCCAATCTTATCACTTTTGATCAGTGAGGGATGGGGGGAATGGGAGGAAAATTCCCGCGTTAGAAAAACGATGGTTGCCCTCCTCATTTTAGGAGTGCTGATCAGTTTGACCCAGCAGGATTGGAAAATGGCTGGATTTCAGGCTTTGTTTATCCCAGTTGTAGAATGGAAAAAACTAAAAATGAGAGAATGGGCTGTTGCCATAATGCTGCTTGTCCCGGCCTTGTTTTCGTTTGATTATCAGCATCAGCTCAAGGGCTATTCCGAATTTTTGGAAGCGCTAAAAAGCGAAGCGGAAA
>CAZTJM010000211.1:0-7023 GCA_964613865.1 uncultured Limnohabitans sp.
TGTCTGTCACGGCAGCCCCATTTCATCAAAGCCTATTCAGCGTAGATCCGCATGTATTTCCACGGATAGTGGAAGCCTACCACAACCGAAAAAAAGACGAAACGGCTCCTATCTCCCTCCTATCGGTGATTTGGCCCTTGGCACGGATATGGGACAAAATGAGTCAAATAATTTACTCACTTAACCAACTATTACCATGATTAACGCAGTTCATTCCCAAATCAGTTGCTCGACTGCCATGTCCAGCAAAGTGAAAACCGCAAGAGACGAATCTGTAGGATCCATCAAGGAATTTATGATCAACACAGTCACCGGACAGGTGGACTATGTAGTGTTGAAGGTGGACGAAGGGTTTTTGAACCTTGGTTCAAAACTTCTGGCTTTGCCCTTCGAGTCTTTCAATTTCGATACCGCCCAAGACGATGTGGTTATTGTCAAAGAGACGAAGGAAACACTTGAGAATGCGCCAGGCTTCGACAGCGACAATTGGCCTTCAGGACCGCAGGCGGAGTTTATCCATACCATGCGAACCTACTACAGCGAAGAGCCTCGCAGTCTTTTCGGACGTTATGACCATGCCAACAGAAGGTATTACAATGACGAGGATCGCTTTGATCTAGAAACAGACCGTATCCGTGACCGCTCTTACGGAGATGGATTCTTGGAAAAAGATCACCGAGGCGAAAGACAGTCAGACTACCGCAGAGGAGGAGATCCTTTGCTCTAAGCGCTGGCAAGTTATCGTAAGGGGGCCAATCCATGATGGATTGGCCTTTTTTTTTAATACAAGCAGAATTCGGAATTGGACTTAGACAAAGCCAATATCGACCTGAAAACGAATCAGATTTTACATCGCGAGCCTGAGACCAGAATTGTCTTCGGAAGATTTCAGGTGCCTATTCAGTGTCAAAACCCAATTTTCAGCAATAAAAAGCTCATCCGTCATCGTCCTGATCTGCCTTTGGTCAAATATCGTGATGCTCTTTGCGGGCTTGCTTCGATCTTTGAAGTGCAGCAG
This sequence comes from uncultured Limnohabitans sp., assembly GCA_964613865.1. Classification (GTDB taxonomy): domain Bacteria; phylum Bacteroidota; class Bacteroidia; order Cytophagales; family Cyclobacteriaceae; genus Algoriphagus. The sequence goes on from CAZTJM010000211.1 coordinate 1,019, forward strand.
AATATCGAGGTATTCCAGCTTTTTCAATTTGGACTTGCCAACAGGCATCTCTTCGTAGTGCGCATCAAGCGAAGTATGGTCTACCTCGTCGAGCGGGATTGTCATCTGGGCAGGATAGTATCCAAAGCGGCAATAAACCAATATGTTTTGCTTGAGGTCCAAGCCAAGCATGTAATGGTTTCTCCAACGCTGGACTTTATCCAAGACTAGTTTTCGGGTTGAAGCAAACTCCTGAAAGGACTCCAGCCCACTTTTTTCCTGACGGCGGGAATTGACCAAATGAAATAGAAAAGGCAGACTGACTAGCAATATGGCGATAAGTGGAAGCCAAAGGCCTCCAGGGAAATTCATTTCCATGGTAAAGGATTTTAGTGGTTAAAATTTTTGAACGAATTGGGAATTGATCCGGGGTTCGCCCAAGCTACCACGTGAAGAAGAAGTGACGGAAGGTCTGCTTCACGTCGAAAAGTGGAGCCGTACTGTAACTGCTTTCGCAGGCGCCTTCCAGCGACGACTTCCAAAACAGGAATGGACTCGATGCTAAGGCTGGAGAGGCAAAATATTTGAGGTCAAATTCGAGTGAAGGGCTTTCCGGAAGGCTGCCCAAGTCGGAAACGAAGACTTTGGAAATCTGGAGATGCGATCTTCCATCGGAGATCGTCGCTCCGTCAACTGTCCGTGGGAGCAACAGGAGAAATAACAAGCTAACCATCCAAGTGGTCAGTAGAATACCGATGGGAATCCGCTTGTTCATATGTTCAAAATCTAAGGAATATTACAAAAAATAAAATCGATCCAAATCTCCTTGTGGCACAAAATTGTTAAAAATCATCAAGGGCTGATTGACTTCCCAGATCGGCAGCCTTAGATCCATCGAGAAAAAGCACCTTTGGGGTACAGTATCGGCTACCAAAGCTCGCTACCACTCATTCCTACCTCGTATTCTGCGGGTTACCAAACCACTTTTATTATATTATGGGAAAGTATCGTTGCAAAACGGTCTCCCACCCAAATAACCCAACATGATGAAGATTTTTAGAACCTCCAGCCAAATTTGGCTATGTATCTTTCTGGCTTTCTTCGCCTGCAAATCCAGGTCATCGAAGGACGAAACCTCTCCTCCACAGTCTGCGATCCTGACACTCGTTCAAAACAACTCAGAAGGCACCATCTCGGTGATCCGGGAAGGAGAAACCGAACCTATCCTCGTGCAAAACGCCAAGGAGGACTTCCGCCCCTACCTCCACCCCATCCTCGCTCCGGACGGAAAAGGCGTCCTGACCGAATACAGTCCCGGCCACCACAAGCATCAGACCGGACTGTACTGGGGCCTGACGCGGGTCAATGGTCGGGATTACTTTCACCATCCCGAGGGAGATTATTGGAAAAAAGTCGCCCTCAACATCGTGGAAGAATCCGGGGAGCAGGTGAAGTGGCAAACCATCTATCAGCTGTTGGATTCCTTGGGAAATCCGGTGATGGAAGAAACCCAAAACTGGACCTTGAGTGAGGTGAAAGGAGAATATGCCCTTGATCTGGAATGGAAAGGCGAGGCAAAAACCGAGGTAACCATCGGGCAATACGACTACGGCAGCCTGTTTCTCCGAATGCCTTGGAAAGAGGGAATTGACGGGGAAATCGTCAACGCAGCACGGCAAAAGAACGAACAGGCCGAAGGCCAACCTGCCATGTGGATCAATGTCGGCATGACTGTGGAAGGCCGTGAGGACCGAGCCAATGTTGCGATTTTTGACCATCCCGAAAACCGGGGATATCCTAACAAATGGCGCGTGGATGGGCAATTGGGCTTGGGTCCGGCATTTACCAGAGACGGAGACTGGGTAATCGAAGAAGGGAAAACCGAGACGATCAAACTCCGCCTGCTGGTCTATACCGGAGAAGCGAACGACCTCAAAATCACCGAATCCTGGGGGAAATTTTCAGGTCGGGAGGGAATGTACAATACCACTGAACTCTGGGGTTTGGCTCAGGAAGAAGGCCGAAACGCCAAATTCCTAACCGCTCAGGAAGCCGTGGATGCGATGACCGTCAAACCCGGCTACCAGGTGAATGTCTGGGCCTCCGAACCCATGATGACCCAGCCTATGGCCTTCTGCTGGGATGATCGGGGACGATTTTGGATTGCCGAAAACAAGGATTACGAATCCCGGGGCGACGGTTTTTCCAATTCCGGAGACAGCCGAATTCTGATCTTGGAGGATACCGACGGAGACGGCAAGGCTGACAAACAATCCGTCTTTATGGAAGGACTGGCCTTTCCGGCTGCCCTCGCGGTAGGCTTTGATGGAGTCTTTATCGGCGCGCCACCCAACCTGATCTTTGTCCCGGATAAAAATCAGGACGATAAGGCCGATTTGGATGACATCCAAATTCTGCTCACAGGCTGGGGAATCCGGGATCGACATGAAACACTCAACAGCCTGCATTGGGGCCCAGATGGATGGCTTTACGGTTTGCAGGGATTCGCAACGCCGTCTAAGATCCGAAAACCCAAGAATGAGGAAGACGCCAAACTTTACTACCACAAAGACGAATTCCCCGAAGGCCTGCTCGAAAAAGAGGGAGTCGACATCAACGGGGGGGTCTGGCGCTACCATCCGGTCAAGGACCGATTTGAAGTGGTGGCTCATGGATTCAGCAATCCCTGGGGAATCGACTACGATGCAAAAGGCCAACTCTTCATGAGTGCCTGCGTGATTCCTCATTTGTGGCATGTCGTACCCGGAGGAATCTATCATCGACAGGGCGGCCAGCACTTCAATCCCTACGTCTACGAAGACATCAAAACCATCGCCAATCACAGCCACCGATCCGCTCACGGCGGAGCTCGGGTGTATCAATCTGATGCTTTTCCGAAGGAAGAACAAGGGCGCATCTTCATGGCCAATATCCATGAGCACGGGGTGCTTTCCGATTTTTTAATTCCCAAAGGCTCGGGCTTTGAAGGAAAGCACGGAGATGAATTCATGATGGCAAACAATGCCCAATGGGTTGGTTTTAGCATGGAAATCGGTCCCGATGGAGGGCTCTACGCTTTGGACTGGCACGATGCGGACATCTGCGGCAAGGAAGTCCTGAACGAGGAAACCGGGCGGATCTTTCGGATTATGCCCGAAAAGTCACTGGCCGAAAACTTTCCTGGAAGGTATTCTGACTTAAACAAATTGAGCGATGCAGAGCTGGTAGCACTACAAACCAATCCCTCAGATTGGCATGCACGACGGGCCAGAGGAATCCTCCAAAAGCGCGCTGTAAACAAGACACTCGCAGCTCAAACCAATACGTCTTTGAAAAAAATTTTCACTTCTGAAAAAAACCAAGACTGGAGGCTTCGGGCCATGTGGACGCTCCATCAGACCGGAGGATTTTCCGAGAAAGAACTGGTCGCTTCACTTTCCGACAAGGATTCCTATGTCCGGGCTTGGGCGATCCAACTCCTCTGCGAGGACATGAAACCCTCCCAAGATGCGCTCACCAAATTCAAATCTTTGGCCAAGTCAGACCCCTCCCCTGTGGTTCGCCTATATCTCGCTGCGGCCTTGCAGCGGATTCCGACCGCAGACCGATGGGCCATCGCATCCAGTTTGATCCAGCACACCGAAGACGAAAACGACCACAACCTGCCCAAGATGCTGTGGTACGGAATTGAGCCTTGGTTTGCCGGTAATCCGGATCAAGTCCTCGAACTTGCCCCTACTTCCAAGCTAAGCTTTGTCACTCAAAACATCGCCAGACGGGCGGTGGACGGAAATCAGCTGGAAAAACTCGTGGCCTTGATCGGTAAAGAAGGCCCAAACACCGAATTACTGATGTCCGGAATGCTGAGCGGAATGGAAGGTCGGACAGATCTGAAAACTCCTTCGAATTGGAAAATGGTAGCCGAAAAACTCCAAAAATCCGGGGGAAAGAAGCAGACCCTGGCAATGGAAATCTCCGGACTATTCGGGGACACGGAGGCGACCCAACGGGCTTTTGCGACGCTTAAAAACAAAAGCCTACCCCTCGCCCAGCGAAAAAAAGCACTGCATACCCTCACCGCCCAGCAGCAAAAAGCGTTGCCTGCCGAAATTCCTGCTCTGCTTCAGGAGCCTGCCATGCGGAAAGATGCCATCCGGGCTATAGCGGCATTTGACAACGAATCCCTTGGCAAGTTGCTGCTGGAAAGCTATCCCAAATTTTCCCCCGAGGAAAAACTCGAAGCCATGCAGACACTCTCCTCACGGGCGAGATATGGAAATATGCTGACCAATGAACTCAAGACTAAGAAAATCGCCAAATCGGAGGTTCCGGCAAGCGTCGCCCGCCAACTCCTGCGGGTGGTGGGAAGCGGGTTTATTGAAGTTTGGGGGCCGATCGAATCCGTGCCCAAAGACAAAGCAGCTTACGACAAGTACCGCGCGATGCTCACACCTGATGAACTGGCCTCAGCCAATCTTCAAACCGGAAAAACGGTCTTTACCAAAACCTGCGGCAGCTGCCACAAAATGTATGGTGAAGGGGGAATCATCGGCCCGGACCTCACCGGTTCCAACCGAACCGATCCGGAATACATCCTGATGAACGTACTGGAACCGACCGCTGAAATCCAGGACGACTACAAGATGGTGGTGATCAATACCCGGGACGGAAGGACCTACTCCGGAAATATCATCTCAGAAAACGAACGCCAAGTCACCCTGAGGATCGTGGGTCAGGATCAGGTGCTGATCAACAAATCCGGAATACTTTCCCGTGAAGTGACCGATGTTTCCATGATGCCTTCCGGCCTGTTTGAAAACCTAAGCCAGGAGGAAATTGTGAATCTGATGGGATATCTGAAGACGAATAAGCGGGTGGAGTGAAATTAGTCCACGGTCCACGGCCGACTGTCCACAGCTGCCGACCGTCGACTGTGGACCATTGACCAAAAAATCATCCCTTCAACCACCGATCAAACCACCCGAAAGCCTCCTCCTGCATCGCTTGGTCAAACTTATGCGGACCGGGATGGAAGGTGCATTTGTAACGGTCGGAGGCATTGGCTTTGGCATAGACTTCAGTGAGAATCTTGTCCGCTTTTTCCATTTCCGAAAGCGTAAACAACTGGTCTTCATTGTCATTGAGCACCAAAGTTGGCAAAGGCGCTCTCAGACCCAATATTTCCGGAAAATCCAGTTCCTGGGGCAAAATCGGCACATAGCTCATCCAGGTATGGGTGTAGGATTTGTACAGAAGCAAATCAGCCCATGTGGTCATAAAGCCGACAGCGACCGCACAGGAAATCCTCGGATCGAGTCCACCCAGCATCACCGTCCTGAGCCCACCACCTGAAAGTCCAGCGCATCCTAATCGAGAGGAATCAACATCTTCTCTAGCCGCCAAAATACTCAAGGCCATTTGATCCTCAGCTAAAAAAACCGCAGGCCAGCTGGTACCCGCGCTAAACAGAGACTTGGCTAGGATATGCTCATGGTTGGATGCCCAATCGTTGTAGACATCAATCAGTTCTTCTGTTTCCAGACTGAAATCCGTAATCCCCTTTCGGATGGAAGTTGGCACATCTTCTATTTTCACCCTCCTACTCCCAAAAGCAAAGGCATCGTGAACCATCACCATATAGCCCTGTTTGGCGGCCTCATTGGCCCAAGCCCGACCTTCGTAATAGGTGTTGTGATGGGCTTGGACATAGGGTGGAATGTCATCCTTAGTTCGGCTGATTTTGTCCAAGCCCAGAAATTTATTCCCTCCATGACAGTGCAAGCCCAAAATTCCGGGAAGTTTTCCCTGCGCGTTTTCAGGTTTTAGTATCACCGCTTTGGTCGGAGAGCCATACGGCAACCGGTAGGTGATTTCCTCAAAAGTTACCCCTTCGTAGGTCCCAGTTCGGGTTACAGTCACCTTTGGGATCGGACCCAAATCCACAGCTCCCATGCGTTCCAAGACCAACTTTCGGGTGCTTTCCCGCCAAGAATCCAAGTCTACCTCACCTTGGTTTCGCAGAGATT
>CAZTJM010000212.1:0-7010 GCA_964613865.1 uncultured Limnohabitans sp.
AATCCAGGGTCCTGCTCCTTTCTGCCTGAAAAAATCCGCAAAGCGTTTCCAGGCTTTGATTGTTAAAACCTGCTTCATGGGTGGCCCTGTTGCTTAAATCGGCAGTTTCCATCACGGGCTTTTCTTCCCGGATGTCCTGAAATCTCAAACGCCAAACAGGCTCCAGCGCCGAGAGATGGCCCAGATGCTCCTTGACTGACCATTTTCCCTCCGGCTTGCGGTGAACCGATTCTTCTGAAGCCTGGCTTATTCTTTCCATGAAAAGACTGGGCGATCCGGCCAACCGTTCAGTCAATGATTCAAATTCTGAAACACCGGTATTGAATTCAAACCTTCGCTCAAACCAGTTAATCTGTTGAACGTCTTTTTGAAATGAAAACTCCATCTTGATGTTTGCGCGGGCGTAAACTCCCTTTTCGACAGGCCGCTCGACGAATCCCAGTGACCTGTACAGTGCAATTGCCTTTTCCTGTAACGTGTTGGAATAAAGCACCATTTTGCGCGATCCCATCGTTTTTGCTTTTTGCAATGCTGCCAGGCAAAGAAGCTTGCCTGCTCCCAATCCCCTGTATTCCTCCTTTACGGCAAGCTTGATCATCTCGATCTGGCCCCCGTCCAGGAGCCGCAACCCAACCGTCCCTATGATCACACCCCGGAAGCTGGCAAACAGGATCGCGCCTCCGGTATCGATGACCGCTTGCCGGGGATTATCCAACAACTCCAGATCCTTGGGCTCCAGGTTGTAGGACTTTTGGATCCACTCTTTGTTGAGTGATCCGAAATAATGGGAATGCTCCTGGGAGAATTCAGAAATCAAGATACCGTCTTCTTTCTTCATACGCTTTTTTCGACTGCTACTGGTGTCATAAAGCAAATCTGGAAAAAGACAGGAGATGAATACAGATACAATTTTACTATTTTTGATGAGTACAGTTGAAAAATCCACTTAGCCGGAACGACTATGTCGCAAGAGTTTATCTATCAGAGTATCGCCCGTAGCATTGAGCATCAGATCAAAAAGCAGGTATATAAAATCGGAGACAAGCTTCCCTCGGTACGTGAGATCTGCAGGGAAAAAGGGGTGAGTATGAATACCGCCCTGAGTGCCTATTACCATCTGGAATCTAAGGGACTGATCGCTTCACGGCCGCAGCGGGGTTACTTTGTGAGCTACTCCCATCAGAAATTTCCCGGTCTGCCCGAAACCAGCCGTCCGGTGAGAGATGAAGATGCAGACGAAACAGAAAATCTGATTTCCCGGGTATTCTCGGTATTGGGCACTGACAGCCATGTCAATTTTTCGTTGGGGGTGCCGGCAATTTCCCTTTTGCCCGCCGCCAGGATAAACAAGTCCCTCACACGGGCGATGCGGGAACTACCAAGCAACGGGATTATGTACGACAGCATTCAGGGAAACCAAAAATTAAGAACCCAGATCGCCAAAGGCAGCATAAACTGGGACGGAAATCTTACGGAAGACGACTTGGTGACTACTCCCGGCTGCATGGGAGCACTGTCGTTTAGCCTGATGTCCATTACCAAAAAAGGGGACGTGCTGGTCACGGAAAGCCCGGTGTATTTTGGGGTATTGCAGCTGGCCAAAAGTTTGGGATTACAGGTATTGGAACTTCCCACCCACCCGGAGACGGGAATAGAGATAGACGCGCTGAAACGGGCAATAACCCATACCAAGGTCGCAGCCTGCCTGTTGGTAAGCAATTTCAACAACCCCACAGGAAGCTGTATGCCCGATGAGCATAAGCGAGCCGTGGTGGATCTTCTGGAGCATCACCATATCCCACTGATTGAGGACGATCTTTACGGAGATGTATACTTCGGAGACCATCGGCCCAAGTCATGCAAAAGTTTTGACCGGAGCGGCAACGTGCTTTGGTGCGGATCGGTATCCAAGACGCTAGTTCCCGGCTATCGGGTGGGTTGGATAGCACCGGGCAGGTTTAAGGACAAGATCATCAGCACCAAGTTATACCAGTCCGTATCGTCGACGGGGATTTTACAGGAAGCCGTGGGAAATTTTCTGGAAACGGGGAGGTATGAAAACCACCTGAGAAAGCTCAGGAGCATTCTGCATTCCAATTCCATCCAATACCTAAAGGCGATCGGCAACTATTTCCCGGAAGGAACCAAAGTGAGTAGGCCTACTGGAGGCTTTCTTATTTGGATTCAACTGGACCCAAAAGTGGATACAGCCCTTCTGTTCCAGGAAGCATTGAGGCACAAGATCTCCATTGCTCCGGGCCGGATGTTTACCCTTCAGAACCAATACAGAAACTGCATACGTCTGAGTTACGGGATGCCATGGAGTGAGCGTATAGATGAATCTCTGAAGACACTGGGGGATTTGTGTAAGCTGGGCATGCGTTGACGCAACAACAATTCGCCATAAAATCCTAAAAAACAGCCAAATGACACCACTTAATTAGCAGGTATATCTAAAAAAAATCCCGTCAGCATTCTTCAGCGCCGTCCGAAGATCAGCCGAACGACCGGATAAAAGATGGCATAAACTCTTGGAAGTCCAGAAGCTTCCCGAACTCTCACCAGCACACTGCAAAGCCTGAGAAACTGGGTGATGATTTCCTATTTCTTCTTGGGCAGTTTAACTTGTTCCAAAAATCGCGTCACTATAAATGACTCAATATGAAGAATCGCGTCAATAAAGTATTATTCAAACATTTTTCAAGCCTATTAAATAGATTTACAGCATTCGTTGACTCAGTGTTTAAATGTAAAAATTTCTATCTCTTCCGACGTGATTCTAACTGACGTGATTCTAACTTTACTCTGCTTTTTTGTTTTGTGAAACATGAATTATGGAATCTTCCCAGTCCTGATCCGACCAAGGCCAAGCCAAAAAAGGAATAAACGAGCGGGGGATTGCGGGAGAGCTTTATGCCGGAAGCTCTTGGTCGCCCAGTGGATACAAGGCTATCTTGTTCCGGAATTCAGGTACGCAGTTGAAAAATCGATTTTCCAATCTGCGAACCCGTATGCCCGTCTTAACCAACCAGACTGCGTTCGTAGAAATCATGGGCCGCAACGTTCCGGGAACAGATCCGGTCAATGGTGTTCCTTCCGGCAGTTTTCCAGCGATGTTTTATCAGGGGAAGAAAAGTGAAATTAAATTCCATTTTGACAAACCTAATGACATTTCACCGCTGTAAAATATCACGGCCATATCACTTTCGTTTAATATTATATACCAAAGAAACACTCCATTTGGAGAAAAAAGTCCTTGTGTCAAAATCACCTCTCAATAAATTTTATTTTTTCAATCAGATCAAGGAAATAATCAGGGCTCCAGATATCCAACCCCGATTCATTTCGGATAAACCTGACCACATCAACCCTCACGTTCTTAAAATCCAGGTTTTCAATTTTGTGCCTCAATAAACCTAAAACCTGATCTTGACTGATGCTTTCATACTTCCAATCTCCCGTATCCTGAGCCATTGACAAAAAGTGGCTCAAGTCCAGATCAACTCCTTTTTTGACGTACCATTCCAGATCATACCAATCCCTACCCTTGACTCTTTTCTTCCATTTTCTAAAAAGCAATGCATGCATTTTCCCTGCGAAAAGGCTCGGTAAGGTGAAACACTTCACATAGAATGAAAAGGGACGGACCAGCAATTTTTCTTCAACGGCAAACCCCAAGGGAGGCATGGTATCCACTTCAATCTTGATCTTGATGCTTGGCATGAGCATTACTCCGGCCTGTGGAATTATGCTTTCTATAACCAGTTCTTTCCAGATTGCTTCCGATTTTAAAAAAGCTGAGTCAATGGTAGATTTTTTCTCCTTTCTATTTTCTGCGACCCCAACCTTCATCCCCAGTGCTTCGAACTCCGAGACAATCGCATCGAAATAGATTTCCAGGGAAAATCCCGGTTCTCTCGTGAGCAGTGAAAAATCAAGGCCTTCGGAATACCGATCCAAACCATGAAAATACGCAGGGCGGTCCCGCAATAAAACGCTGCCTTTTCAAAAAAACCTGATCTTTGTAATCCGGCCATTGCAACCTCCTGCTTGATTTCTCTCAAAGCTGAAAAGGCGTCTTCCCGGGTGGTGGGGTTATATTCATTTAGCCACTCTTGTATCATACCTCACTGATTGATTTGATGAACATTTGCAAACTAGTCTTTTTCGGTGCCAGCGAGCTAATGGTTTGAATGCTTTCTATATCTAGATTTTTGATGGAATTGCCATCAATTCTCAAGTCCGAAACCAATTGCCTGTCTGACGCTTCGCAGGTTTACTCCGGACGTAAATACGATTTTGTCACAGATAGCTTTTTCAGGAGTGCCGATCATCACCGCTTGTCTGGGACTCAGTTCGATAGTTCTTATTCCCAAGGAATAATATGGCTATGGCGAATTTCGGTAACTAAACCTCCCCAGTTCAGTCTTAAACATTCTGGACCTTTTAACGGTATCCGAAGTGGTTTCATACACTCGCTCTGGAATTAACCCCCAATACGAAAGTGCCGTCTCCATAGACACATAACTCGGACCCCAGAGATGGTTTGCAATAAGCATCAACTCCGGTCTAGCGACTTTGCTGGCGGGACCAGGAACGTACAGGCCATTTTTGAGACTAATCAACCATTCTGAGTGAATCCGATTATCAAAGAAATATTTTGCAATTTTTTTCGTCTCCAACCCAGAATTAAAATGAGGAAGACCAAATCCTTCGAAACAAAAGGTGAACAATGCCAAAAACCCCTCAATTTTTCTAAAAAACTTTCAAACAATATTTAGTAGTTACCACAAAAGTGTAAAAAATAGGGATTTGCAGCATGCAGATTTGCTTCTGTCAACGGGACAAAACCCCGGTTCACCAAAACAGAAATCCCATGTTGGAAGCTATTTATTTTTAGCAACTACAAGATAGCTGATTTCCACACATATTGAAAAAAGTTTACCTATTCGCTACTTTTACACGATGAACCTAGCAGACAACATCAAGGCAATCAGGGAGCAGAAAGACCTCAAACAGATCGACGTGGCCACCCATATCGGCGTGGACAAGTCCGCTTACAGCAAAATAGAAAAGGGAACCAGGGCCATCACCGTCGAAGAGCTTTACAAAGCCGCTCAGCTCTTCAACATGACCACCGACCAGATACCCGCATACGACGGGGACATTCCCGCCGAAGTCCACATCGAGAACAAGACCGCGGTCGAACAGCTCAGGCTTATCCAGCAGCTCGAGGACGAGGACAGGCAGACTATCTTCAAGCTCATCGACAAGATGCTCACCAACAAAAAATTCAAGGACTTCTTCCAGAAAAACGTCGCTTCGCTGTAAAGCAAAAAAGCCCGATTGCTCGGGCTTTTTTACTTTTTGGTTTGGGTTAATTATCCGAAAGATCAATCTTCCAAGATTCGTTTTTCCCGTATTTGTATTTGTCCTCCATAATCACTGCTGTTTCACTTACCCACTTCCATTTCACATAGTAGACAAACTCACCTTCGTATGAGGGCTTGGTAATGAATCTTTCACGCTTCAATTCCTTGCTCTGCTTATCGAACAAGACCCAATACAGTTCAAACACATCCAGATCCCAATTGCACCAGAAGCCTATTTTGTGCTTCCTGTCAGGTGACGACTTCGGCTTGCCCACATCAAATTGGTATTCCAGGTTCCTTTGCAGGCATTGGTTGTAGGCATCCAGCAGCGGGTCAGTATCCCATCCCTCTTTCCCAGCAATCTGCATCATCCCAGCATGGATTGCCTCTAATTGTAATCTCTTTCTATCCTGCTTCTTCAATCTTGCATAGGCTAAAAAATCAAAGTGCTTGTTAACGGTTACTACATCCGTATAGCGTTGATAGTAGTCTAATAACTCTCCCCACTCATCTCTGATATTGATATTGACTTTTACAACTTTCCCTGTATTAAATTCTTTAAGCATCGAGCAGTACAGTTCAGAAACCGCCCACGTTTCAGAGTTAATAAACTGACTTTCATGACCCTGCGTATAACACGCTAATGTAATTTGATTCAGCATTTTTTTTATTTTGGACGTTTCTGGTTAGGTGGGGATTGACCGTTATTGGCCTTTTTGAAGGCATCCACTTTGCCTTTTTCCCAGTCTAAAGCATTTTGTCTATTCCCTAGATTCCCGTCTATTACGCGTCCTCCAATATCAGGATCATTGGGGTACTTGGTTCTTATTTTTTGGTCTATCCTAGGAGAACCGCCTGTTGACACTTGATTGGCAGATCGCTTTTGTCCGCTAATACCGTACTCTAGAACATCACCTGTTTTCTTGTTGAAAATTTCATACCCGTGCTGCACCTTTTGACTGAGTTTCGAGTTGCCATGAACCGCATCAATAGCGTTATTGATGGTTTTCATGTGATTCCCAACCTTGCCCAATTTCCCGAGGTCCCCAATCAACGGAAACACTCCCATACCGCTTAAAACGGCATTACCATAGTTTCCTTGTTGAGCCTCTAAAGTCGCTGCTGCCACATCCGCGACTCCTGAAGGATCAAAAATTCCAACAATATCAAGTGCTGCAATCGTAACATCAGTTCCTTGTAAGGTATAATTTCCTCCCAAATCCCCTACCAGCCTACCAGCATTGACATCGACATCGATAAGGTCGGTCACTACAGTAACACTGGAATTGTTCTCCCCATGGATACGGATGTCGAACATCCCGTCGGGATCTATCCTTGACATCGGATTGTTCTGCACAAAATTATAAGGGCTTACCCAGCTTCTTTCACTGGCCATCGGATCCGGACTGGTCCAGCGGCCTATGGCCGGGTCGTACATCCTTGCCCCATAGTCGTATAGACCAAGGTTCTGATCGTCCAAGAGTTCCTTCCCGTTGTAGAGATACTTGTTAGCCTTAATCCCCCCATACTGGTACCCGATCCCGGTCAGCTCCAGTCCCCAGGGATCATAGTGTGTCTCTTGGGCAACAGGTGAAGACATGCTCATGACCATCATGTTGTCAAACCAGACGTCTTCGG
>CAZTJM010000213.1:0-1884 GCA_964613865.1 uncultured Limnohabitans sp.
CTATTGCGTAAAATCAACTGTCTCTAACTTTTGATACTAATTATGAGACAGCCTCATTTTTTTTTTCACTTGAACTTTTAAATCCATTTCACGTAATTCACTATGATATCATTTTAACATCATAATGAAATGGAAAAAATAACCAAACCCAGCTCCGGATACTTGTTGCTTTTCCTGGCATTAGCAGGAATCGCCATCTCCGTCTATTCCTTCACCCAAGTGTGGATTGTGGCAGGTGCCATTCTTCTTTTTATTTCCATCCTAATACTTCCGGGCTTTTTCATCGTCGAGCCCAACAAAGCCATGGTTCTTCTTCTTTTTGGCAAGTATGAGGGAACAGTAAAGGCCAACGGTTTTTTCTGGGTAAACCCTTTCATGACCAAAAAGAAAATCTCGCTCCGGGTGCGGAATTTTGAAAACAAACCTCTGAAAGTAAACGACAAGATCGGAAACCCGGTAATGGTGGGAACGATCGTAGTTTGGCAGGTAGAGGACACATTCAAGGCTACTTTCGACGTAGAAGACTATGAAAATTTCGTGCACCTGCAGAGCGATGCCGCGGTGAGAAAGATGGCCGGCCTTTATCCCTATGACAACTTTGAGGATGAAGAAGCAGAGATAACGCTTCGATCCGGTGTGGAAGAAGTCAATCACTCCTTGGAAGCGGAAATTATAGACCGACTCAATCACGCCGGCATCAAAGTAATTGAGGCCCGAATCTCCCACCTGGCCTATTCCTCGGAGATTGCGTCTGCGATGCTCCAAAGACAACAAGCCACGGCAATCGTTGCCGCTCGACAGAAAATAGTCGAAGGAGCCGTCGGAATGGTCGAGATGGCACTGGCAGACCTGAAGATGAAAGACATCATAGAGTTTGACGAGGAAAAAAAGGCCGCGATGGTGTCTAATCTGATGGTGGTGCTTTGCTCGGACCGAAGCGCCAGTCCAGTATTGAATGTTGGAACGTTAAATCAATAAGCCATGCATGGTCGGATATTCAAAGAAGAGCAAAGCTACCGGGGCACCTGGGTCTTCTATCTTGTTCTGATGCTGGAGATTCCGACGATCGTCATTGTAAGCGTATTGGTATTGACCAATGAATCAGAAAGGCAAGAGGGTATCATTGCCCTAGCGGCAATAGTCACCGTGATGGCATCAGTGATGGCACTCCTTTTCAATGTCAGGCTTGAGACAAGAATTGATGAAAAGGGTATCCACTATCACTACTTCCCTTTCGTGAAGTGGCGTTTGATCGAAAAGCCGTCGGTCAGATCAGCCAAGGTGACTACGTTCAGCCCGATCACCGACCATGGGGGCTGGGGAATCAAAGGAAACCGAACGACCAAAGCTTATACCGTGATGGGTGATTCCGGACTTTTGATTGATTTGGGAGAAAAGAGAAAAGTCCTAATAGGCACGCAAAAACCAAAGGAACTCGCTGAGTTTATTGAAAACTGGATGGAGGATTAGATCATGTCCAAGAAAAAAGCATTTGCTCTCCGACTAGATGAATCCATGATGAAAGCATTGGAAAAATGGGCTACGGATGAATTCCGAAGTACCAACGGACAGTTGGAGTGGATTATCCGCGAGTCATTGAAGAAGGCCGGCAGATTGCCAAAGGGATCAACTGAGGATACCGATGAACCGGAATAGGCGGTCGCCAACAAAACTAGTATATCACTAAAGCGGAGGTATCCGCTTTTTTTTGGCTCAAATGCCAGGAATATCACTCTGATCGAGTCCAACTGTGATTGTTTTGGTAATTTGCGCCACATTGTCATTTCATGAAAACCGCAATCAGTTTCGTCATTCGGTACGTCCCACGTCCCATTCTTCAGACCATTAGCCCCATGGTGATGAAAACACTTTCACTATTGAATC
>CAZTJM010000213.1:1894-6957 GCA_964613865.1 uncultured Limnohabitans sp.
GTGGAGTGCCCGGTTTGCAAGAGCCAGTACAAGAAATTTTTACCTTATGGAAGAATTGCTCGAGAAAACGCCCTTTGTCCCAGTTGCCTAGCTTTGGAAAGGCATCGTCTGATGTGGCTCTTCTTGCAGGAGAGGACAAACTTTTTCACCGGAAAGCTCAAGGTGCTCCATGTTGCGCCGGAGCATTGCTTCATCGAGCGGTTCGAAGCCTTGCCTAATTTGGACTATATCACGGCGGACATCGAATCACCACTCGCAAAGGTCAAGATGGATGTTCATTCCATTCCTTTTCCTGACGACACCTTCGATGTGGTCTTTTGCAACCACGTACTAGAGCATGTGGACGATGATATCTTGGCATGTTCGGAATTCAATAGGGTGCTGAAACCAGGTGGATGGGGTATCCTGCAATCTCCAGTTTATCCTTTGGAAAGAACTCTAGAGGACAAAACGATCACCGATCCAGCCGAACGGGAAAAGCTCTTTGGCCAGCGCGATCATGTTCGAAAGTTTGGAAAAGACTATGCAGAGCGACTTCGAAAGTCAGGTCTTCAAATCGAGGAAAACCTTTTCGTCAAAGAGCTCCCCGCCGAAAAAGTGAAGCGCTTTGCACTGGCACCCGATGAAGTCATTTTTGTGTGCAAAAAAGGCATTTAGCCATCTACCGCCCTTTTTGCCAGCTCAAATAGCAACCCAGCACCGTAGCTGCCAAGCTGAATAGTTGATGTCAATAGCGCCAAAGCGCCTACCGGTAAAGACGCATATTTACGGCTTGCGGACCAGACCACTAGTAGCGCCCACACTCCCAAAATTACAAGATGAGGCATCAGGAATTTTGAAAAAAAAACAGCATTGACTAGAAGTAAAACCACAAAGAGCAAGAAAAGAGTAGGCAACCAATGGACTGCCTTGATAGCTTCGGGATGAAACCTCGACACGTTCACCCGGTTTCTACCAAAGGAAAATGCTTGCTTTGCGAAGGACTTCAGGGTGTTTTTCCGTTTATGATAGACATACGCTTCTTCGACCAGTTCTAGTTTGTATCCGGCCTTTTTGATTCGAATACTCCATTCGATGTCCTCTCCTCGGTTTGGATCTACAAATCCACCCAACTTTTCGAAAACCTCCCTGGAAACTCCCATGTTAAATCCTCTCGCCTGGTACTTTGCTGGATCCTTCAGCTTGCCTCTGATTCCGCCCGTAGTCCAAAAAGATGTCATCGCAAAATCCATGGCTTTCTGAAGGTTTGAAAAATCGGCCGAAGCCGCGTCAGGTCCGCCAAAAGCATCCAGTTTTCTTTCCTTGATGGCGCTCTGCAACGCCTTCAGGTAGTTCTGAGGCAAGATCACATCTGAGTCTAAGATCACAAAGAAATCGCCCCGTGCCATAGCCATTCCGGCATTTCTTGCAAATCCCTGACCTTGGTTGTCCTGAATAAGATACTGGATCGACAAGAGAGAAGCATACTGCGAGACAACCTTGTCCGCTCGGATGGTCGATCCATCCTCTACCAAGATCACCTCAAATTCCCGATAGGTTTGATGAGCCAAACTGGAGAGAAGTTCGAGTACTTCATTTGGACGATTGAAGACCGGTATGATTACCGAAAAAAGCATCAGAAGTCAAAATTTACCTCCTCGTCAATTTTGTATTCAATCTCCTTTGACTGATTCGAGGTCATCAACTCGGCAATAAAACCAGTCACAAAAAGTTGAACGCCGATGATCAAAGCTACCAGAGCCAGGAAAAACAAAGGCTGATCTACGATCTCTCGAACTTTGAGGCCTTTGCTTAGGCTATAGATTTTCTCAAAAATCAACCAGGCTGTAATCAAAAAACCGGTGAGAAAGGATGCTGTACCCAAAAGCCCAAAAAAGTGCATGGGCTTTTTCTTGTACCTGTGCACAAAGGAAACCGTGATTAGGTCCAAGAACCCATTGAGAAACCGTTCCAAGCCGAACTTCGAGTAGCCATACTTCCTTGGCTGGTGCTTCACCACCTTCTCTCCGATCTTCCCGAAGCCATTCCACTTCGAAAGCAGAGGGATGTAGCGATGCATTTCCCCATACACATGAATGTTTTTTACGACTCTATTCTTGTAGGCTTTCAGTCCACAATTGAAATCATGGAGCTGTATACCCGAAATCCACCGCGTCACACCATTGAAAAATTTGGAGGGAATGGTTTTGGAGATCGGATCATGTCGCTCCTTTTTCCAGCCGGAAACGACATCGAGTCCATCAATTGCCACCATCCGATAGAGTCCGGGAATCTCATCGGGGCTGTCCTGCAGGTCTGCATCCATCGTAATGACCACTTCGCCAACAGCGCGCCTAAATCCCGCATCGAGAGCTGCGGACTTTCCGAAGTTCCTTGTAAAATTCAGCCCTTTCAAATTCGGATTTTCCTGGGACAAGCGGTGTATGACTTCCCAAGAGCGATCAGTACTGCCATCATTTACTAAAATCACCTCATAAGAAAAGCCATGTTCTTTCATCACACGGCTAATCCATTGGGTTAATTCTGGCAAAGATTCTTCCTCGTTGAAAACAGGAACAACTACGGAAAGTTGGGTCATAGATTAATAGTCCAGCGATTTATCTCGCTTCTTTAGGATTGCCGCCAAAATTAAGGCGATAATGGCATATATAATCAATCCAATCCCAAAGTTTTTCAATTGACCACCAATGGAAAAGGAGGCCGCAGTACTATTTCGAATTTCATCCAATGTAGCCGGTGGAAGTGCATCCGGGTTCTGTCCAAAACCCTCCATCATCTCAAGGGATTTTTGGAAAGCGATATCAGTCAAAACGCCCGGCAATGAAGGGTCAATCACGTGAAAAAGGAGTATCTGGCCTATCAAGGAAATAATCCCGGAAATGATCATGGCGACAAAACTGAAATTAAAGGCGGTACCAAAACTCATGAAGCCGCCAAGCTCTGCGCGATATTGCTTGCCAAAATAGATGATCAACCCAAAGAAAACCACAAGGCCAATCAACGCCAGCCATAAGGAAGCCAATAAACTAGAGTCGATAAAATAGGCAATGTAGGTGATGGCCAAAGCCACCAATCCCATCGTGAGTCCCGGTTTGATAGCTGCCTGAAATGGTGTCTGTTGCTCTTCCATAAAAGAATTAGTTAGGGGTTTTTCCTGAAAATAATAGAAATAATAATGCTAAAAAACATTCCAGGGACGATTTTCCAAAGTCCATCGTTCAAAGCAATATCCCAAGGCCGCATCCCGACCATGCTTGTTTCAGTACTTAAATAAGACGCTTCGCCCAATTGGGAAATGATCGTCTCTCTATTTTCGGTGAGAACTTGCATTTTCTGCACCTTGATCTGATCAAAAAGCTCGGGAGAAAAGCTCAGAATCACCCAAATTCCAACCACTGACAATAGGCCCAACAATGAGTAGGCAACGAAGCCTACCGTCATGCCTTCTGCAAAAGACAAATAGCCAGAATTGACACTTTCCTTGAAATACTTGATAGCAAGAAATACTGCCACGGGCACCAAAACGTAGCCAAACAGCAAGTTTAGATTGGTCGGGTCAGGATACAAAAAGGAAAGGGTGTAAAAGGAAACGACACTCAAAAGCCCGCCAAGCGCCCCAAATTGATAAGCAGATCTGAAGTACCTATTCATCCGTCTTGATCAATTTTCCCTTTTGAACGACGTATTTGACCTTACCTGTGAGTTCGGATCTATACCAAGGATTGTTTGCCGACAGAGACTTATTGGACTGTTCGTCGTAAGTCCATTTTTCCTCTGGATCGAAAATAGTCCACGACGTATTCTCCACCGAAAGAATGCTCTCTGGGCCGCTTGTTATTTTATCTATCAACAGACCCCAAGAAAGCTCATCGGCTAATTGAACCATTGCAGGCAAAAAGGTCTGCAGACCTGCCATTCCAAATGCAGCCAAATCGAACTCGGCAAATTTCGAGTCAAAATCTTGGGGTTGGTGATTGGATACGATGGCGTCGATCGTGCCGTCCTTTAGGCCTTCGATCAATGCAGCTCTGTCTTCGTTTCCTCGGAAGGGAGGTTTTACTTTAAAGTTGGAGTCGAAAGTCACCAAATCCGCATCGGAAAAAACGAACTGATAAATGGAGACATCCGCTGTTACCTTCAATCCGCTTGCTTTGGCTTCTCTGATCAATGCAACACCTTTTGCGGTGCTCAAAGTTTGAAAATGGACTCTTCCCCCAGCATACTTCAAAATCTCCAGGTTGCGTTGTATTGCTACGTCTTCCGCCAAATTCGGGATCCCTTTCACTCCCAATCGGGTGGAGATTAATCCTTCATGCATCTGTCCAAAAATCCCGAGTAGCGGATCGTATGCGTGGTCAAACAATACTCCGTCAATTTTCTGAAGATACTGCAGGATTTTCATGTATCGATCCGAGTTGGCCAGGGTCTTCACCCCATCTCCGAAAAAACGAAGGCCGGATTGAAAATGCATGTCCAAGATTTCCGTGAGATCCTCCCCTTTAGCATCTTTGGTCACGGCTCCCATCACCAAGATCTCCGATGTGTATTTTGCTGCCTTAGCCAACAAAAAATCCACTTCACTTTTCGACTGGATTACTGGCTCCGTATTTGGCATGATTAAGGCATGGGAAAATCCAGATTCCTTTAAAGAATCGCATAAAGTCTCTACAGTCTCCCTATACTCTTGCCCTGGTTCGCCAAGTCCGCAGCGGAGATCAATCCAGCCCTTGGAAGCAAAAAAACCAGAGCAATCTATCGTTTTATCGAATCTTCGCGCGTCGGAATCAAAGACCTGTTCAATCAACCCATTTTTGAAAGTGTAATCTTTTGAATCCAAAATTACCCCATCCTGAATCAATCTAAGGCCTTTCAGTAGTACGTTCATCAATTTGAGTTTTGCTGCAAAAGTGCAACAATAATGGCTAAAAAGAAAAGTGATGGCTGCAAAAGCTGGAATTGAAGAGCAAGGATACGATGTTAACTAAGCCCCCCCAACGCAAAAAACCCCTTCAGTTTCCTGAAAGGGTTTCAATAATGTGGCGGCGACCTACTCTCCCGGGTGT
>CAZTJM010000214.1:0-6892 GCA_964613865.1 uncultured Limnohabitans sp.
AACAGTCATGTGCTCTAACCAACTGAGCTAAGGAGGAATTTTTTTTATTTTTCGTGATCCCTTTCGGAAAACGTGTTGCAAATGTAGAGGCATATCCCATTTTTTCCAAATCGCTTTCTGAAAAAAACTTGGGATTCTAGGCGATTGGGTTTTTTCTGATTCTGTTTCAGGGACTTATTTTTCCGAAAGAAAACTCCTTTTTTCAAGTTTCCTCTCAAGATTAGGATTCGTTGCTGTGTCTTGAGCGTATTCAGACAGAGAGCCCTATTGTACCTTTTTTGATTAAACCTCCGTCATTTTCTCTCCCAACACGGTCGATTCCAGCGTGTGAAAAATAGAGTCATATGTTTGAAAACCTTAATTATAGGTAGCGTAAATCTGCTTTTTTTGCTTGTTGAATAATTCAATTCCGACTCATTTTCGAGCCTTTAATATTTAGACTTATTCTAGGTTAACACATTGAAAATGAAAAAATTGGTTTTGTCGTAAAATGGGGTCAATTTATTAATTGAATCGAAAAGACTATGGAAAAATATGTTATCAACGTAAACGGTAAAGATCGCGAGGTAAGCGCCTTGGAAGATATGCCGTTGCTGTGGGTTCTCAGGGATCTTCTGGATATGAAGGGAACCAAGTTTGGCTGCGGTCAGGCGCTTTGCGGAGCGTGTACCGTTCATTTGGATGGCGAGGCGGTGAGGTCTTGCAGCTTGCCTGTGTCTGAGGTCGGCACCGGGAAAATCACAACGATTGAAGGTCTCTCTGAAGACGGGAGCCACCCTCTTCAGAAAGCTTGGGTAGAACATATCGTGCCCCAATGTGGCTACTGTCAGTCGGGCCAGATCATGAATGCCGCTGCCTTGCTTTCGAGAAATCCCAGCCCGTCAGAGTCCGAAATCGAATCGGCTATGGAGGGTAACCTCTGCCGCTGCGGTACCTACAATCGTATCAAAGATGCCATTGTCACCGCTTCCAAATCCCTTTAACCCTCCAAAACAGCAAAAATATGATGCCTAATCTGCCATTTTTGAAAAAGAAGCAGCCCGAAGACCGCAGTGAGATCTTTAGGGCTTCGAGAAGGGATTTCCTAAAAATCGGTTCCCTAGCCGCTGGAGGCTTGGTATTGGGAGTGAATTTCCAGTGCAGTGGACCGAAGGGAGAATTGGTCACTTTTGCCCCAAATGTTTTTGTGAGCATTGGTTCTGACAACTTGGTGACTATCATCGCGCACCGTTCCGAAATGGGCACGGGCATACGCACCTCACTTCCGATGATTGTTGCGGACGAGCTCGGCGCTGACTGGGGCAAAGTGAAGATCGTCCAAGCCGAAGGCGATGAGAGCAAATATGGAAACCAAAATACGGATGGCTCTTTTTCAGTCCGGATGTTTTACGAGCCAATGAAGAAGGCCGGCGCCACCGCCCGCCACATGCTCGTGCAGGCGGCTGCCAAGGAATGGGGTGTGGACGTCGCAGAATGCGACACTGAAAATAGTCATGTTGTTTTAAAGGGAGGCAGTAAAAAGATTCCATTTGGCGACTTGGTAGCGCAAATACAGACTATGGAACTGCCGAAGGCTGAGGATGTGCCCATGAAGGATTTTTCCAGCTATAAGCTTGTGGGAAAAGATGTCCCCATCTATGACCTTAAGGATATAGCGACGGGCAAAGCGGTATTTGGCGCGGATGTGAACCTTCCAAATATGCTGATTGCGGTAGTTCAGCGTAGTCCTGTGGTCGGCGCCAAGGTGGTTTCCTACAACGATGAGAAAGCCTTGGCTATTCCCGGTGTAAAGAAAGTCGTGAAAATCGAAGGGCCAGGCCTTCCTGCAGGTTTGGATAAACCATTGGAAGGGGTTGCTGTATTGGCGGAAAATACCTGGGCAGCTATCAAAGGAAGCCGAGAATTGGAAATCGATTGGGACCTTGGCCCAAATCAATCTTATGATTCAGCTGTCCAGCTAGAGGAAATGGTGAAGAGTACGACAAGCGACGGCACGGCAAAGCGTGAGCGCGGCAATTTCAACCAAGCAAAATCTTCCTCTGGAAAAATAATCGAGAAGACTTATCTGGCCCCATTCTACGCCCACTCCACGATCGAGCCTCCTGCGGCCATTGCTGACGTGAAGGCTGACGGTTCTGTGGAGGTATGGGCTCCGAGCCAGCACCCACAGTGGGCAAGAGGCGCCGTTGCAGGAGCTTTGGGAATTGATGTGTCCAAGGTGAAGATGAATGTCACCCTCTTAGGAGGTGGGTTTGGACGAAAGTCCAAGCCTGATTTTGTTGCTGAGGCGGCCTTGCTGTCTAAGGCCGCAGGCGTACCCGTGAGAGTCCAATGGACCAGGGAGTGTGACTTGCACCACGACTACTACCATTCCCATAGCGCACAGCGGATCGTGGCCACATTGGACGGATCTGGCAACCTGACCGGTTGGAATCACCACACGGTTTTCCCAGCCATTGGATCGGGACTAGATGCAGCGCCTCCTTCTGACGGCGAACTGGATTTGGGCTGTCGGGATTTTCCCTACGAGGTGCCCAATATCCGGATTGAATCCCACGAAACCACGGCGCATACCCGCATCGGCTGGCTGCGTTCTGTGAGTAACATTCACCACGCATTTGCCATTTGCACCATGCTGGATGAGATTGCCGAAACCAAAGGCGTCGACCCGGTGGATCAGGCACTTCAGCTTTTGGGCGAAGACAAGAACCTTACTTTTGCAGGCGAGATGGTAGGAGATTATGGCAACTACGGAGAGAAAATCGAAGACTTTCCCTGGAGTACCACCCGGATGAAAAAAGTGATCGAAACGGTCGCTGAAAAGTCAAACTGGAAAACCAATCTTGCTGCCGGAAAAGCTGTGGGTTTTGCGGCACACAAAAGCTTCCTGACCTATGTGGCCTGTGTGGTGATGGTGGAGAAGGACGCAAACGGAAACCTGCTTATTCCAGAGGTTCATTATGCGGTGGATTGCGGAATCCCGGTGAACACAGACCGCGTTCGTTCCCAATTTGAGGGAGGCGCGCAATTTGCCACCAGCTTGGCCACGACCTCGGAGATTACCTTGGAAAACGGGCGGGTTAAGCAAAACAATTTCGACACCTATCAGATCATTCGCATGTCACAGGCACCCAAGAAAATTCATGTGCACATCATCCCGAGCATGGAGAAGCCTACCGGAGTCGGCGAGCCGCCGGTTCCACCGTTTATTCCAGCCTTGGCCAATGCGGTGTATAAATTAACCGGGAAGCGAAACTACCAACTGCCATTTCAGGTCTAGCTATCCCTGCGAAAAGTAATTTTGACAAGCAAAGCCGTCCGAAATTCCGGACGGCTTTTTTTGTGATTTTTGGCCGTGCGACGGCTCACCTTCGTATTTTTAGCCATGCGATTTTTCCGATCTCTTCCTTGCGGCTTGGCTTTTGGCCTTTTGATCAGCTTGCCTTCCTTTTCCCAATCCAAATCAGACACGGAAGCGGCTGTCCATGCCGCAACGCCAATCCGTACCATTGAAAATCCCGTTTTGCAGGAGATGAGCGGGCTGGTTTTTTCGAAAACCCATCCTGACAGATTCTATACCCATACCGACAGTGAAGGGGAAGCGGCTGTGTATGTCTTGGATTCGGCCGGAAATGAGCTGGGAAAAATCCGGCTAGAGGGAGTAGAAAATCGCGATTGGGAAGATATTGCAGTTGGGCCAGGCCCCGAAGGGAAGTCCTACGTCTATGTTGCCGAGATCGGCGACAATTTAGCTATTCATAAGACGGTTCAGGTTTTTAGGTTCCCAGAACCTGACAGGTTATCTGAAGGGGCGTCTGTCGCGCCGGAGATTTTGAAGTTTACCTATCCGGATGGACCTATGGATGCGGAGAGTTTTATGGTAGATCCAATTTCGGGGGATCTTTTCATCGTTTCCAAGCGGGATAAGCTAAACACCCTTTTTCGCTTAAAACAGTCTGATTTTGGGAAAAGTGGAGTATTGGCGGAAGAGTTGCTTAAGCTGCCTTTTACCAGTGCTGTGGCTGCCGACATTAGTCAAGATGGCACTCAAGTGCTGATTAAGAATTATTTTAAAGTTTATCACTGGAATCGAAACCTTGGCGAGTCGGTTGTGGAGGCTTTGACGAGGGAACCCAAAGAACTTCCGTATGTTCCAGAGCCGCAGGGTGAGGCAATTGGATTTGAGCCAGAGGGCAAGGCATATTATACAATTAGTGAAAAGAGATTTAACATCCTGCCTGTTTTATATCGTTATGCATTAGAAAACTAAGTCATGCAAACCAGCGAACACATCTTGATGGTCCGTCCTGTAAATTTTGGATTTAATGTCGAGACGGCGGAAAACAACTTTTACCAAAAAAAAGATGGGCGATCGGCATCCGAGATTCGGGAGCTGGCCAAGCGTGAATTTGATGTTTTCGTGGCTTTGCTCAGGGACCAAAGAGTATATGTCATCGAAGTAGAAGATACGGCAAGTCCGGCAAAGCCTGACGCTGTTTTCCCCAACAACTGGTTTAGCACGCATGGAGACGGAAAGCTGATCCTCTATCCGATGTATTCTGCAGTAAGGAGGCTGGAGCGTAGAAAGGACGTGGTGGAGCTTTTGATCCATTCGGGCTTCGAGGTGAACGAGATCATAGATTTGAGTTTTTTTGAAGAAAGCGGGCAGTTTCTGGAGGGGACGGGCAGCATGGTGATGGACCATGGGGCGAAGGTGATCTATGCCTGCTATTCCCCCCGCACGCATCCGGTTCCCTTGGATTATGTCGCGAAGCTTCTTGGCTATCAAGTGGTAGGATTTGATGCGGTGCAGGAGGTCGATGGGGCCGTCAGTCCTATCTATCACACCAACGTAATGATGCATGTGGGTACGGACTTGGCCGTGGTTTGTCTCGAAAGTATCGCAAAGGGTTCCGAGCGGCGAAAGGTTCAGGAATCTTTAACCAAATCAGGGAAAAAGGTGATTCCTATCACCCTGAAGCAAAAGTTCAACTTTGCCGGGAATATGCTGGAAGTCACGAATGACGGTGGGGAGCGATTTACCGTAATGTCCCAAGCGGCTTTCGATTCCCTCGGTGTCGGGCAGATCCAGCAAATCGAAAAGCACACAACCATCATCAGTCCGTCCATTCCCACCATCGAAAAACTGGGTGGAGGCAGCGCAAGGTGTATGATGGCGGAGATTTTTTTGAAGAGGGGATAGGCTGTTGTTTTTGGGCGAGCAAGTTATGGTTCGTGGACGATTTTGTCAGCCCCAACCTAAAGAAGGCCGAAGAGGCCGACAAATCCCAATGCCCAAAAGACAATGGGGATAAACATATAGGCGGCGATAAATTAAAATACTTATAAACCAGTATGTTATCCTTTGGTTGTGGCAAGTATAACTAATGTCTCTTGTTTTTATGGAACTAAGTCCTTATATTTTTTCTGCACTTAGTTTTAGTACTGTTTATTTTTATTTGACCTTTAACTTTTAGAATCATGGAAAACAAAGTTTCCATCGAGATCCCCCCGGCGGATCTCCAGGCGCTCAAAGACGCCATTGCTGTATTGCAGGCTAAGCTTAGCCCGCTGCTCATCGCCCTCACCCCGGAACAGCGCCAAAAGCGAAACAAGATGGGTGAGGCCTCCAAACCCTTCGTGGAGAAGGTACTGGAGTATGCTGTTTCCAATCCCCAATTTCTGCCCGCGTTTGCCAATGTGGAAGAAATGCAAAAAGACTGGAAAGCGCATCAGGAACTGACTCCTCTTTTCAACGCACTCAATCAAATCCTGAGCAACCTGGGGGATACCCTGCTGGAGCTAGGAGTGGATCTGATGAAGCCGGCCAATGCCTACTACAACCAGTCCAAGCTGGGCGTGAAAATGGACGCACTCAATGCCAAGCCTATCGCAACCGATCTCAAAGTTCGGTATGGGCAAAGGCGCAAGAAAAAGGACAACGGGCAGGAGGAGTAATTCCCAGGCAAAAAATCCCTTTTCCAACACCACTGCCGCGGCCAAGGCCTCGGCAGTATTTTTTTGTCCTCGCCCAATCGGTAAATATCAGTTCCAATACTCGCGATCGAGGATTATTCACTCGAAATACCAGTTCTATCACTCGATCACGAGGTAAAAAGCCTCGAAATACCGGTTCCATCACTCGATCACGAGGTAAAAAACCTCAAACTATCGGTTCCAGCACTCGATCACGAAGAAAAAAACCTCAAACTATCGGTTCTATCGCTCGATCACGAGGAAAAAAACCTCAAACTATCGGTTCCAGCAGTCGGCATCGAGTATCATTCGCTCGAAATACCGGTTCGATCACTCGATCACGAGGTAAAAAGCCTCGACCTATCGGTTCCATCACTCAATCACGAGGTAAAAAGCCTCGAACTATCGGTTCAAAGCCTCGTGATCGAATATAAAAGCCTCTCGCCCGAGGCTGAGGCAATTCAATATCTAGCTTAGGATCGAGAAAGAGTGGACCGCTAGCCGATGTCTGTCGTTTGTAATAGCTTGCTGTCGGGAAAAAGTGGGATTGGAGGAAACGGAGGCTGATTTTAATTCAGGATATTTTAATAAGTTTAGGTCACAGAGCGGGGGAGATATGTGAAATACCTGCAATTGAGTGTATAACCACGTTGTAAGCAATTTGGAGAGATCAATCTGAAATAACTATGACTTCTGGCAAAGTAACAGGAAATAAATCTTTTATAATCAGAACTTTCGCTAACGAATCCTTTGTGGAAAAGGTTGGTCTGCTAGTAATAACTGTAATATTGTCTGGATTCTTGATTCCTTTCGTCAGTAATGAAATTCAAAGAAAAAAAACAAAGAATGAAACGCTTTTACAAGTGTATAGGCCCCTTAAATAGTCGGACGTGATTATAGTTTAAAACCTGTAAAT
>CAZTJM010000215.1:0-6855 GCA_964613865.1 uncultured Limnohabitans sp.
TTGAGAGGAATCCTTCTTCCCTTGGGAGGTTCGGGAGCATAGTGCTTTGCCAAATAGTCGAGGATAATGGGTTCGTTTTCGCCCAATTCCCAGAGGCCTTGGGTTTCCTGCATCCAGACGATCTTGGCCTTCCAGCCCTCTCGGGTAAAACGGTTTTGAAGGATGATGGAGCTGGAATGGCAGCCGGTGCAAGTGGTGCGCACGATTTCAAATCCATCGCCGACCACTAGACCGGTAGCGGCATCCTTTCCATCTACCACCTCGCCATTGAATGGCTCGGTGTTCAGTTTTGATTCAATCGAAGGATCGGTATCGTCCGCTGTGTCTGGCTCCATCGAGCCGTAATAGAAAGCGAAAAAAATCACCGTAGCCGACAGAATCACCAGAACGATCACCAGCCCGGCAACGCCGACTAGGAGCCCTTTGAAGAGCTGCTGCGTGTCTGGGTTGGAAAGGGGCTTATTCGTTTTTGGGTTTTTATCCGTCTCCTTCATCTTACTTTTACGGCGATTCGATGGCAGGCATTGTTGAGATAGCCCTTGGGATTCCAGCCGGGAATGACCATAGGTTGGGAGATTCCTTGGGTGTCGGTGGCTTTCGCCCAAATTTCATAATAGCCAGGCTGGGAAAAAGTCAGGACTGTACTCCACTGCTGCCAAGCAAGACGGTTGGCGGGTTTTTTCAACGCGCAGGTCTTCCAAGAAGCTCCAAAGTCCACCGATACCTGTACTTGTGCCACTTCGAATTCTCCAGCCCAAGCGTGGCCTCGGATAGACAGTTTTTTTGACCTGTCAAACATTGCCCCGGATTTGGGAAAGGTAATGAGGGACTTCACGGGCATGGATTCGATGATAGCCATGTCTTCATCGGGTACCACGTCGCCTGGAGCTACGGGGTATTTCGGCATTCGGTAGGAGTCCCCGGTCATTTTTGCCCCATCATGTTCTTTGTTGCGGACGACGAGTTTGTTGATCCATTTGCCTGAGGTAGAGGCCGGCCATCCCCCACAGACCAAGCGTAGCGGAAAGCCATGTGCGAGCGGAATATCCTGCCCATTGAGCGACCAAGCAAGGAGCGTTTCATCCTGCATGGCTTTGGAGATGGGCACGCCTCTGGAAATTACTGGCTTGGAAGCATCGCCATTAAGATGCCTGTCTACCCCATAGTAGCCGATATAGACCGCATCCGGCTTGATTCCAACATCCTTCAGCACATCTTTGAGGCGGACTCCAGTCCACTCGGAGCAGAATACTGCCCCCTCTTCCCACTGGTTGCCAGCAGTAGGAGGGTAGAAACCCGCACGACCGTTTCCTCCACATTCCAGTACGAGGCGGTACGTGTAGGGCTTAAAGTTCTTTTTGAGATCGGAAAGTCGGTAGGTTTTCTCCTGCTGCACGGATTCTCCACTTATGGTTAGCGTCCAGTTTCTTGCATCAATGTCCTCCGGTATGAGCCCGTTGTTTCGGATGAAAATGTGTTCAAAAGGGGTCACTGCATCATCGAGCTGGTGGGGCCTGGCCTCCACGTTCCATGGCCTGTCGCTGCGGATGATCATTTCCGGGCTTTTGCCCTTCATCGCATCAGGCTCTTGGGAAAGCACGACCGGAATATAGCCATCTGGCATGGTGGCGGCATGCACGATTTCGGCTCCCAAGACTGCCGAAATGGCGGTCAGGATGCTTTTTCTCAGAAAATTTCGACGATCGTTCGGGCTTTGCTCGGGCTTGGTCAGCTGGTGTTTGCGAGATTTTGCCATGGTTAGGATGGGGTTATTCTAGGAATCTTTGCTTTTCAAAAATAGCCAAAACCCGCAAATCCAAGCCTGCTTTTCCAGTAATGGTTCTCCGGATTGAACCCAAAGAAAAATGCCAGCCGGAAATCAGGCTGGCATTTAATGTGTCTTTTTCGATCCGATTAGATCAATAGAGCGTTCTGAAGCGAATCGTCCCTGGAATTTCCTTCAGTGCCTCGATGGCTGCCGTTTCGTAGGCTTTGTCGATGTCGGTGATCACATAGCCGATCTTTTCGTTGGTCTTAAGATATTGGCCTACGATGTTGATATTGTAGTTGGCCAAGACCTGGTTGATTTTCGCCAGCACGCCCGGCTCATTGAGATGGATGTGAATGAGGCGATGGGCATCTTTCAGGAATGGCAACTGGATATTCGGGAAGTTGACGGAGTTGTAGGTGTTGCCGGTGTTGATGTATTCCATGATCTTGCCGGGTACAAACCGGGCGATGTTTTCCTGGGCTTCCAGGGTACTTCCGCCGATGTGTGGGGTAAGAATGGTGTTTGGCAGCCCTTTCAGCTCCGATTCAAAGGGTTCTTTGTTGTTTTTTGGCTCCTCGGGGAAAACATCCACCGCACATCCAGCCAAGTGGCCGGAGAGGATAGCGTCTCTCAGCGCGGGGATTTCCACTACGTGGCCACGGCTGAGGTTGACGAGTATTGCGCCTTTTTTCATCTTACCGATTTTCTCCCGGTCAATTAGGCACTTGTTGTCTTTTCTGCCGTCCACGTGCAGTGAAATCACATCACAGGTCGCCAGCAATTCGTCTAGGGAGTTGACTTTGGTGGCATTGCCGAGCGCGAGTTTTTCGATCACATCATAGTAGAAGACATTCATGCCCATGTTTTCGGCTAGGACCGACAGCTGGGCGCCAATGTTGCCATAGCCTATGATACCGAGCTTTTTGCCCCGAATCTCAAAGGAGCCTGTGGCTGACTTGTCCCAATTTCCCTGGTGCATGCCGACCGTCTTGTCCGCGAAGCGGCGCATCAGAAAGATGATCTCGGCTATAGCCATCTCGACGACAGAACGGGTATTGGAGAAGGGCGCGTTGAATACTGCGATGCCTTTTTCCTGGCAGGTTTCCAGGTCGATCTGGTTGGTGCCGATGCAGAAAGCACCCACAGCCAAGAGGCGGTTTGCATTTTCCAGTACCTTTTTGGTCACATTGGTCTTGGATCGGATACCTAGAATGGAGACGTTTTTGATTTTTTCGCACAGCTCGTCCTCACTCATCGCTCCGGAAGCGACCTCGACTTGGTAACCTTCCTCGGTGAGCAGCTGAACTGCGATCGGATGGACGTTTTCCAGCAGGAGTACCTTGATACGGCTTTTTGGATAGGAAAATTTTGTGTTCAACTTATTGATATAAAGTATTTCGTCAAAACTAGGGGCAATGTGGTCGGCTTGGCTGACTACTCTAGGTCGGTGCACGTTTTCTACAAAAGCATAAAACTTGTTGGCCAGACCCGATGCCTTGATCTCATAGTCGGTGTATCCATCCCCTATGACATAAATATCGCCGTCTAGGTTCACATTTTTGATCGTTTCGGCCTTACCGTTGTTTTTGGAAAGCGGGTTTTCCCGGTTGAAGTCTACGATTTCGCCGGACTCGTTGTACACAAAATCGTTGGCGAAGACATTTTCCTTCAGAATGCCATATTCGGACACGATGGGGATGATGAAGTCCTTGAAGCCATTGGAGATGATGTACACGTCCTGGGCATTGTCTTGGAACCATTCTTTGTTTCGC
Source organism: uncultured Limnohabitans sp. (assembly GCA_964613865.1). GTDB lineage: Bacteria > Bacteroidota > Bacteroidia > Cytophagales > Cyclobacteriaceae > Algoriphagus. Next base: position 3,544 of record CAZTJM010000215.1, read on the forward strand.
TCAAAGGACTTGGAGACTTTTTTGCGGAGGGCTGCGATAAGATCAGCGATTTGGGTTTTGCTGGCTTTGAGGATATCCAGGCGCTGCTCGAGGCTTTCCCGAAAAGTAATGGATCCTTCCATTCCCTTGTCGGTGATGTCTTTGATAGCTTGGAGTTTTTGGGCCTTTTCAGGATCACTGGCCAGACTGATCTCTCCGAGTATATCAAGAGCTTCCACCTGGGTGAAGGTACTGTCGAAATCAATGATGAACTTCTTAGTTTTTGGCATGTGTACAGGGTCAATAGGTATAAGCGCAGGTAAAATTAAGGGATTGTTAAAAAAATCGAAGGTTTGTTGACAGAATTAATCGGAAAGTTTTTCATGTTTGAAAATTCACCAATCATTCGTTGGGAAATGTGGCTTTGCAATCGATTTAATGCCTAACGCCTAATTAGATGGCTCAGTGACAGGACTGGTAAAAAAACTGGATACTCAAGTGGCTGGCGAGCCGTCCGATAAATACAATTGATTTGATGAGTGATTTTTCCAACCGGGCTTTTGGATTAATTTTGGAAAAAACTCAGGGCAGTATGAAAAAGTCGTTTTCAATTATCACACTGATGGCAGGGATGCTAGTTTTTTCCTGTCAGCAAAAAGCAGAAGTAGCAGAGACCACCACCTATGAGGTAGTGGGAGAGGTAGAGACTGTGCCCGGCAACTATGGGAATATCCTTCAGGGTGAAGAGATCTCAAGCACTGCGGAGATGATCTCCCGGGTGGAGTCCTCTGGGGAATTTTCCGGCATTATCGCCGGCGAGATCAAGGAGGTATGCACCAAAAAAGGCTGCTGGTTTTCTATGGACTTGCCCAATGGCGAGACTATGCGCGTGACCTTCAAAGACTACGGTTTTTTTCTTCCCACCAATTCCCAAGGCTTTCCCATCGTGATGGAGGGAGTCGCGACCCTCACCGAGACTGACGTGGAGACGCTCCGGCACTATGCGGAAGACCAGGGCAAGAGCAAAGAAGAAGTGGAAGCGATCACCGAGCCTGAGCGGAAGATCAGTTTCGAAGCTACTGGAGTCAAGATCAAAGCTAAAGCCTGATGCCGATCGCATTGGATAACCTGCGGGTCGGCAGGAAATATCGCCTCGTCAACCAAGGGGAAATCCGGACCTTGGAGATCATCGCCCGACTCTCAGGAGACAACTTTAAGGTCAAAGACCTCGATACGTTGGAGTACTACACCATCCATGAGCTGCTACAATGGGGTAGGGGCAAGGACTACGATTTGGAAGAGCATAGTTAAAAAAAGGAGCCGAAAGGCTCCTTTTTCATTGGTCGTTCGTCATTAATGGACGGCTTTAAATCCCGGTTCATAGATGATTCTTAGAAAGGAACCTAATCCTGCATCGGGTTGGGAAATCGGGATTGCTGAAACGATGCCGATCATCAGATTGTGCGCCAGCCCCACCCGCATTTGGGGTCGAAGGGTGGTGTTAGATCTTCCTCCGTGGATTTCCTGATTGATCTCCATCCCGATAAAGTTGCGCGTACCACTGACCATGTAGTGGAGATTATAGTTGAGTTCGAAGCCGAAGTCTGCTTTTTCTCCGTAGGTCTTTTCGATTTTTGGGCCGGTGTAGATCAGCGTATGGTAGTTGCTGCCCCAGCGTTTGGCGGCGACTAGAAAGGGATTGAAGATGTTCCCTTTGAAGATTCCATCCCCGCCCATCTTGTTGAGATCCACCAACTCAAACTCGTGAATGTAGCCCAATGCCAGAGAGGTGCTTGTTTTCTCCGAAACCAAAAACGTGTACTGCGTGGCGATTTTTAGCGATTCCAACCGGTTGGCTGGTGTGGTCGCTTCCCGGCTTCCATCACGGAAAGAATATAGACTTAGTGGCAGCTCTACTTCCATGCCGAGCCTGTCGACAGGAGCCCATTCGTATTCGATAAGGGCCTGAAACTCGTCGTACTTTCTCATGTCCTGCATTCCTACCGCAATATTCCATTCCTTTTCGCCTTTCCTCGCTCCCAAATCACGGATCAAATCAATGTAGAGTGGTTCGGCGTGGAGTACTTTAGGCTTGAGGGAAACCTTGGGATTTTCAACTTCTTCGATGAAGAGGCTGTCAAGAACCTGTCTTTGGATGCGAAGCGTGTCGCTGTTTTCCTGGGCATACGCGCACAGGTGCGCCCAACCCGCGAGGGCCAGGAGTATCATTTTTTTCATGGTAAGTTTGTTTGGGTTCGTACTGATTCTTTATTGAAAATCAGGCGAACTCCGGAGGCGGGCTTGGGGAGGAAAGATGCCCACAGCTTATTTGGATAGGAATAGGTAGAATGGGCGCTGGCGTTTCCGAGTCGGTAGTTAGAAGCGTAAAGCCGGGAAAATCCACGATTGCCAGTTTGATCTTTTCTCCCCCTTGGTCCTCCTGCTGGGTACCATTGTCCGGTATGAAATCCTCCGGCAAATCCAAAGCCCACTCCACCAGAAGCTCAGAAATTGTATCCATTGGATCAGCCAAGTCGACTTTATTCGAGACGAAAATGTCTCCTTCGTAAAAATTTGCCGAGAGGTTGATGAAATTGAGTGTCAGGAGAAAAAGGAGAATCTTGCTCCAAGCGCTGGATCTGAGCCAACCCGTCAATGTCTCTTTTTTTCTTTCCATTACCACGAGTCAAACGGCGTATAGCGGAGATGGGTTAGGGAAAAGCTTTAATTCCAGCTATTGAAAGCGTAACTTTGGTCACCGATCGCGCAGACTTGCCGGGTTAAATTTCAACAAAAAAATGTCTAAAAGTTTGGGTTTATCCATCGCAGGGGCCAGATGTCCACAGTGCCGCGAGGGGAATCTGTTTTCGGTCAGCCTGCTCAGCTACCGGAAACTGTCTGATGTAAATAAAATCTGTCCAGTATGCGGGGCCAATTTTCACCCGGAGCCGGATTTTTACTATGGAGCCATGTACATCAGCTACGCATTTTCGGTTGCCCTAGTGATTACCTCGCTTACAGCGATCAACGTTCTCGTGTCAGCTCCCAAGCTTTGGATGTATCTGAGTATGGTGGCTGTCCTGAATGCCCTGCTGCTGCCCGCCATGCTTCGGTATTCCAAAGTGTTGTATCTCTACGGGCTGAGTAAACTGAAGTATCGGGGATATTGAAATCGTAAATTGAATTCCACAGGATCATGGCAAAAAATGTATTCGGAGAAGAGTTGATCCCCTGCAGCATAATGCCGCTGACGGGTTTTTACAGAAATGGCTGCTGTGAAACCGGCGAGGAGGATGTGGGCGTGCATACAGTCTGCGCAGTGATGTCGGATGT
>CAZTJM010000216.1:0-6852 GCA_964613865.1 uncultured Limnohabitans sp.
TTTCAATGCTTTTTCGGGCTTTCCCTTTTCGATGTAGCCCTCTGCCACTTTTTTAAAGTCGGCAGGTGGTCCGTTGGTTCCTCCAAATTCAAAATCGAAGCAAATCAGGTATCGCGCATTCACTGGACGATTTTCAAGGATCGCCGGACTCCACAGTGCAGAGCCAAGTGAAAACACCTCCAGAACATGGTTTTGGAAATAATCGGGCGCCTCTTCCACCAAAAACAGGCTATCCAGGTTTCCCTCTGGGCCGATTTTTACAGAAAGCACGATCCTGGCGCTTTCCTGAGCCCTAAGTCCTTCTGCGGGATACCTCAGGTTTTTTGAGAAAAACTCTTCCCAGATCTTTCTTTCGGTAAGGGTTGAGTCCTCTTGCATTTGTCTGGCAGCTAAATGTGAGGAAAAGAACGTGAAAAAGACAAGAAATGTGATAGACAGCAAACGCATAATATCCGATGAGGGTATTTGCTAAACTAAAGTCTCCCTCTCGATTTTCAAAATAGGTGCAGAGGTAAGCGTCTATAGGGTCCCAGGTTTTGGGAAATCTGATCTTCCAAGTTCTAGAAGAAACTGACTTGGTTTTCGTATGGCGCTTAGGCTTGATTGTCGGATCTAAAAGTTCCGATATGCCAAAGCACTCCTGCGGGGTCGATGATGAAAAACTCGGCCCCCCAGACCTGCTGCTTGATCGGCATCACTTTCACGCCATGGAATTTTCCGGGGAGATCCAGTGCGGTGACTTTATCAAAATAGGCTTCCAAGTCGTTCACCTCAAGGAAGACCATGGAGTTTTCGCACCAATCCTTGACATAATAGTCCTGAAGGTAAAAGCCGATACCCGGTGAGACGGATACATAGGCAAAACCCTTGCCGTGGTGGCGGAGCTCAAATTCCAAAGTTTCATAGAAGCGACAGCTTTCTCCAAAATCTTTCGCACCAACAAAAGTCCGTATGGATTTTCCAGGCTGGATCATACGCCAAATTGCGTTAAGTGGTGGTCGAGATGCTTGTAAAACTGGTTGTTCCATTCCTGAGCGGTCATCTTGCCGAAAGAGAGCGATTCTTTACCCTCGAAGTGATCCCGCCCCAAAGCCAATGTATGCTCTAAATACTTGATAAGTCGGTCTTTTTCCTCTTGAAAATCGCGGCGGTCGGCAATTATAAAAGCGGGGGCTGTCCGTATGTTCTTGGGATAGGGTACTTCATTGACCACGCCTTTTTTAACAAACGATTTCAGCAAAAACCGCATCAGCGCATTGGGCTTGGGATGCTTGTTGGTAAAGGCCATCTCATAGGCGACGTTGCAGTGGGCGAGCATTTGGTCTACGCTCATTTTTCCCCAAAGCGCTGGGGATTCTGGTTTTAGTTGGTTGATTCTTTCCACCAGTTCAGAGGTGACGAGCGGGTCAAAAATGTTTTTCATAAGCGTGAATTTGAGAGAGTTCTAAGGTAAGCATGATTTTTCAGCAGTGTAAAAATTTTGAAATTAAAATAGTTTATAATGTAAACCTATTTATATTTGTTCCGTTCAAATGGAAAAACGAACAACACTATGGAAAAAGAACTGAGTAGCAAAGAGTCCCTGACCTTGATTACGGAGATGATCAACAGGGCAAAGAGGGAGACGGCGGGAGACGGCGGATTTCAGATGCGCTTGTGGGGCTGGGTGATCGCGATCTGCAATTTTGGTCACTTCACCTTGGAAGAGTTGGGGTACGAGCATCCGTACTACATATGGTTTTTGGTAATCCCAGCGGCGGCGGTGAGTTTTTGGAAAGGATTTGAAATCGCGAGAAAGGCCCGCGTTAAGTCCCATGTGAGCCATGTGATCAACCAAGTGTGGATCATGGTATTCGTTGGGATCATGATCACCTTGGCTTTTATGCCGGTCATTGGCTATAACCAAAACCCCATCATCCTGATCCTGGCAGGAATAGGTATGTGGACAACTGGTTCCCTGATCCGGGTGAATTTGGTTCGTGGTGGAGGAGTGTTACTTTTGCTCGCTGCCGTGATCGGATTTATGCTGCCTGTCAAGGCACAATACCTCCTGTCCGGTGTTGCTATGGTTTTGGGCTACCTTTTGCCCGGATATTATTTGACTACCAACAGCCGTTAGCGTGTTTAAGCCACTTGATCCCCTATTGCACTCCCAACTCCGCCTAGCGGTAATGTCATTGCTCATCAGTGTTGAGGAGGCGGAATTTACCTTTCTCAAGGAAAAAACCGAAGCCACTGCGGGCAATCTCAGCGTTCAACTCGACAAGCTGGAGAAAGCGGGTTATATCGGGATCGAAAAATCCTTCAAGGGAAAGCGTCCGCTCACTACCTGTAGGATCACACAGGCTGGGGTCAAAGCTTTCGAGGAGTATGTGGAAAACCTCCGGAACTACATCGAGTAAAAAAATTTGCATTTTAAGTTTACAATATAAACCAATTTACATCATGAAAAATCTATTGAAAATCACCTTGATTGTCGGTTTTTGGCTATCCTTTCAATTGCCGGCTTGGTCTCAGGCTGAGTATGAGCTAAACGAAGCGATCCAAAAGAAGATGTCCGCACTTAGTTTTCTGGAGGGAAAGTGGAAAGGCTCTGGCTGGATGATGGGACAGGATAGACAGAAAAAGACCTTTGTGCAGGAGGAGACAGTCGAGTTCAAGCTCAGTGGAACCTTACTCCAAGTGGAAGGACTGGGGAAATCCGGGGAGACGGTAGTCCACAATGCCATTGCTTGGATTCATCCCGGCGAAAATGATGTGGAATTTCAGTTTACCTCCTTTCTACAAAGCGGCTTGCATGGTACCTATCCGGCTAAGTTTGAAAACGGAAAGCTGATCTGGAATCCTGTGGAGCAGGTGCGCTATACGATCTGGATCAATGAGCAAGGTCAATGGCAGGAAATAGGTGAGTACAATGCCGGAAGTGCCTGGTACCAGTTTTTTGAGATGACTTTGGATAGAATTCCGTAAAAGGGGAACAGCGGTCGAAACAGGCCGCTGTTTCCCATCTTAGTCCAGAATAACCCGTTCGTTTTTTGGATACTTGACCTCGTATTGAAGTGAAAGTTTTTTCTGTTCTCCCGGAGCAAGGGTAATTTCCCAAGCTACTTTTCCGCTCTGCGGATCAAATGATCCCGCGGAAAGATCGATGGGACTGACCGTAATCGCTGAATTCACTGAGACGGGAATCTGATCTTCCACTTTCAGTGTGACGGCTTGGGATTTGTTGTTTCGGAGCGTGATTTCGTAACCCCGTGTTTCAGTCACATTGGAACCAATGGTTCGCTTCTTGGAGTATTGGTCGATCTTTTCGTGTTGGACAACAATAGATTGATCACGACCCATAGAGACCAAAAGGGTATCCTCCAAAGCCGAGCCATTCAAGATAGACCGACCGACGAAGCCGTCTTCAAAATACAAGTTGCTCTCGCCCTCCAGCAAACTGTACTGGCTCCAATCGGCAATCTCGGCGATCAGGAAGGCATCGTTGTCCAGCTTAGGGATGACCGAATAGCGGTAATTCGCAGGAATTTCGTAAGCTTTCAAGTCCACCAAGGTCTTTTCCCCATTGGATTTGATGCTATAGGGCTCGGAGACTTCAATCTCGACAGTGGTTTGGTTTTCGATCACCTCGGTCAGTAAAGGCGCAGCCATCGTTGAATTGGAACCTCTGATTCTTACGCCAGCTACTGAACCAGTTATTGACCTTTTTTCACTTGTCCCATAGCCCGTCACCACAACTTCTTCCAAGGACTGCGTATCTGCTACCAAACCTACATTGATGGTGCTTTGGTTTTCGATTTTCACCTCTTCGGAAAGATAACCGATATAGGAGATGGAAATCTCCTGAGCGTTGTTTGGCAAGGTAAGAGCGTAGTTACCATCTGTGTCGGTCACTGTCCCAATAGTGCTTCCCTTGACCAAAACTGTTGCTCCAGAAAGAGGTTCTCTGCTTTCTAAATCGAAGACTCTTCCACTAATATTTCCCACGGTTGGGCGACTTGAGTAAGGATTGAAAGTCGTCAATCGCGCAAAATTCAGTTCCCACTTCTCGAGTTTTGGAGCTTGTCCGCTCTGGTCGGGATTGGCGTTGGAAAAGCGGAGCTTGACGTTGTTCCAGTCTATGCCGGTATTTTGGTAGACTTCAGCCTTGTAGTTGAGCGAAAGTGGGGAGCTGACGTTTTTCACCCGCACGTCGTATTTTGGGTACCAGCCCGCATTGGCCACGAGGTAGTTGATCTTGAAGCTGGCCGTACCGGCGGCTGGGGCCTTGACCCGAATCCGTATCTCAGCCGTTGATTTGTTTTCGCTCTCCAGCATGGCTCGGATCTGGTTTTGCAGGCGAGCGACCTCCACGTTTTCCTTTTGCAGGTTAGAGTTGATTTCGGCCCGTTCGTTGGAGATTTTCGTCAGCTCCGCCTCGTAGAATTCCATAGCCGCGTGTAGCTCCGCCACATTGGTGCCGGCCTGGGTTCCTCCCAGATTTTTGTTGGCATCGAGCAGACTGGCTTTTTCTGCCAGGATCTCCAGCCGAGTGTTTTCCCGGCTTTGGTTCGCTTGGATTTCCTTGATCTTGTCCTCTAGCACCTTGACCTTTTCGTTGACTTGTTTCTCGCTCAGGTAGTCCAGTCGCTTGTTGACGGCCTGGATGGTGAAGTTTCCGCTTCCCTTGGCTTGGATGCTTTTCTCGTCCAGGTAGGGGGAAAGTCCCTTGATTAGTATGAGCGATTCGCCCGCGGGAATGCTTCCTTGGGCTATTTCAAAAATCTGTGCACCAGATAGGAAGAGCGTCACTTCCTGGATACTGCTGGTGAAGGTGTTTTCCTTGAGTTCTTGGGCGAGTGCAAGGGCTGAAAAAAACAAGCAGGTAACGGCAATGATTACGGTTTTCATTTCGTAAGGATTTAGGTGAATAAAAGGAATATCGCCGGTTTGTCAAAGCGGCATGTTAAAATCTGTTTCCCAATGACGGACGGGGGCTTGCCTTCCGCTACGGAATGTTAGTTTTGCAGCAGTTAAAAAACCTTATCCATGACCCTTTTTCAAAGTATCATTATTGCGATTATCGAAGGCCTTACCGAGTTTTTGCCGATTTCGTCCACCGGCCACATGATTTTGGCTTCCGCTGCGATGGGAATCCACGAGGACGAGTTTGTCAAGACCTTCGAAGTTTTTATCCAGTTGGGAGCCATCCTTGCGATTGCACTGATGTACATCAAGCGTTTTTTCAGAGGTCTCAATATTTATTTCAAGCTTTTTGCGGCATTTCTCCCGACTGCGGTGGTGGGTCTTCTGGCTTATGATTACATCAAGGCCTATCTCTTCAATCCAGTCGTAGTGTCCGTTTCGCTGATCTTGGGTGGGGTCATATTGATTTTCATCGACAAAAAAATCATCAATCAGGAGACTACGCTCGCCGACGTGGAGGATATCTCCTACAGGAATGCCTTCTTCATCGGACTCTGCCAGTGTCTCTCCATGGTGCCAGGCACTTCCCGCGCTGCTGCCACGATCATCGGCGGGGTGTTCAATGGCTTGGACAAGAAGCAGGCAACCGAGTTTTCTTTCCTTCTGGCAGTGCCGACCATGATGGCAGCTGGGGGCTATGATCTGATCAAGTCAGATCTCGCCTTTGATCAAGCCCAATTGATTATGCTGGGAGTGGGATTTGTAGTAGCTTTTATTTCCGCGTGGATCGCGGTGAAGCTTTTCCTGAAGTATGTCTCCAACAATGGGTTTACAGCTTTTGGCTGGTATAGAATCGTGCTGGGAATCCTGTTTTTGATCTTTATGTGGGGAGCTGATTTGGCTTGATGTCTTTCAGGCTCTCAAAGCTTGCTAAAAAAAATGCCTTCCACAACCATGGAAGGTATTTTTTCATTTCAAACTCGCGATTTAGTTTCGATTCTTAACATACTTTTCAAGCCAAGTATCCATTTCCCAAAGGGTGTGGAGTACGGATTCTTTTGCTGCATAGCCATGGCTTTCACTGGGGAGGAAAACAAGTCGAGTGGTCGCCCCGTGGCCTTTGAGCGCATTGTAATAGCGCTCGGATTGGATTGGAAAAGTTCCGGAATTGTTGTCCGCCTCGCCATGGATCAGCAGGATAGGTGTTTTCACTTGGTCTGCAAAAGAAAAAGGAGACATATTGAAATAGACTTCGGGAGCTTCCCAATAGGTTCTCTGTTCATATTGAAACCCAAATGGAGTCAGCGTACGGTTATAAGCCCCGCTTCTCGCTATTCCCGCAGCAAAGAGATTGGTGTGGGAGAGTAGATTTGCCGTCATAAATGCGCCGTAGGAGTGTCCTCCGACTCCTATCCGGTTGCGGTCACCAATTCCCATCTCCACAATGTGGTCAATGGCGGCTTCTGCATTGGCGACGAGCTGTTCGATAAAGAAGTCATTCGGCTCTTTGTCGCCTTCGCCTACGATAGGCATTTCGGTTTGGTCCATGATTGCATAGCCCCTCGTCACCCAATAAATCGGCGATCCCCAGCTGATGCGGGTAAAGGTATATTTTGAGCCTCTTACTTGCGCCGCATCCGCTGCCGACTTGTATTCTCGTGGATAGGCCCACATCAGAACAGGAAGCCTGCCGTCTTTTGCGGGATCGTAGCCCTCTGGGGTGTAGACCACGGCAGAGAGGTTGAGTCCATCTTTTCTCTTATAGGTCACCAGCTGCTTTTTGATTCCTTTGATGGATTCGTACGGGTGGGAAAAATTGGTCAGCTGCATGGGTGCTATCCGCTTTTTGGTATTGACCAGCCAGTAGTTTGGCTGGATATCAGTACTTTCCTTAAGCGTGACAAATTCCGTGGCATCTGAGTTGAGAACTTTGGCAACACGCTC
>CAZTJM010000217.1:0-6847 GCA_964613865.1 uncultured Limnohabitans sp.
CAAACCTCCTAGTCTGTCCAAAAGTGCCGCTTGGATCAGCTTTTTGACGGGTGTTTTAAAGTGTTTGTTGAGCAGATAGACCTTGTAGCCGTCGCCGCCAATGCCGCCGGGAAGAAAAAGATTGTAGAACATTCCTACGAGGTACAGTCGCCAGTTTTGGCTCTCGCTGATATGCAGTCCAATGTTTTTGAAATAGAGATTGAGCCGGAGTGCGGTTGCAACCTTGCTCAGCACAAAGAGCGACACCGCTGGGAGCAGCCATGGCCAATGGATGGTTTTCACCAAAACCAAAAGCTGATCCGCATCGATCTTTCGAAACACCAAGTATAGCGCCAGACCAGTCAGCGCCAGCTTCAGCGCGGTTTTTAGCTTGTTCCAGATGCGCTTGTTTTGGCTCAACTTTGGCAAAAATCAGATTCCGAATAAAAAAACATACTGCCTACTCCCCACTGAGACTGCCTATTGCAGTTCCCATTCCTTGGTACACCGACTTGACCTTGTAGGTCTTTTTGTGTTGGGATTCAAAGTATGTCCGGACGATTATTTCCGCGATGATCCCCGTCGTAATCAGCTGTATCCCGCCAAGGATCAGAATAAAGCCCAAGATCATAATCGGTCTGCCCCAGATGTCTTCGCCCAGAATTTTCAGAACCAGGAGATACAAGCTGATCAACGACCCCAGCATCAGGGAAATCAGTCCCAGTCCCCCGAAAAGATGGATCGGCCGCTGAAAGTATTTTTGGAAAAATAGCATGAGGATCAGATCCGACATCACTTTGAAGGTCCGGCTCAATCCATATTTCGATTCTCCGTGGATCCTTGGGTGGTGTTTGACGTCCACTTCGGTCATCTTCGCCCCCTGCTGCTTGGCTAGCACTGGGATAAATCGGTGCAATTCCCCGTACAGCCCCATGTTCTGAGCGATGTCTGCCTTATAGACCCGAAGTGTACAGCCGTAATCTTTCAGGTAAACTTTGGTCGTATTTCGGATCACCCAGTTGGCGATTTTGGATGGGATTTTTCTTAGCACAAAGCCGTCCTTGCGGTTGGCTCGGCGGCCTGCGACCACATCCCAATCTTCGTCTATCGCCTTTTGCAACATCACCGGGATATCCGTCGGATCATTTTGGAGATCCCCGTCCATGGTAGCAATGTACTCACCAGTAGCCATGTCGATCCCGGCGGCCAGGGCTGTGGTCTGTCCGTAGTTTCTGTTGAAAATGATCAGCTTGGTGCGGTCGTTTGCAAATTTCTTAACCTCTGAGACCGTTCGGTCGGTCGAGCCATCCTCGATCAGAATCACTTCGTACTCGATCTCGGACAGCGCCGCATAGGTGGCTTCCAGTAGTGGTTTGATGTTGTCCTCTTCATTGTACACGGTGATGACAACGGAAATCAGCGGCTTGGTCATGTGCTAAAATTTCCCCAAAAGTAGCCCATTTTAGCTTCGGGGACAAAATTTAAGAAGCGAGACAGCCTCCATCCAACCGCGTCAATAGGAATTCGGGATAAAGGGCTGATAGGAACGAAGGTTTTTCCAGATCTGGATTTTGACCGTTCGAACCGGATATTCTCCGAAATAGGGCACAAAAGTCTCCTCATGGAGCAGACTGTCAAAGGTCGCCCGGCCTTCCAAACCCTGGTGGTTCATGCTCACGAATACGCCGACATTTCCCTTGTTCTGATACTGACTCATATCTTCCCAGAGATCGAACTGGTTTTTGCGGGAGCCCATGTTCATCACGTAGCTCTGAGGATGCCCCCCAAGGTAAAACGAAAGTTCCGATGCCGTATGGTATGAGTCCGAAAAGTAAAACTCGTCTTCCAAGTCCAAACTGTCTTTCAAGAAATCCAAGCGCTTTGCCAGCGTATGGTGCCCACTCAAGCGATTGAGTGCTTTTTGCTCGCCTTTTTCTATCGCGGAGATGGACTTCAGCCCGGAAAAATCCGGCAGCAAAAAAATCACCGGAATGCCAATGCTCAGCATGATGGCCGCCTTCGAGAACCTTCTCCAAGCCTTGGCCTGTCGCACTATCCAAGCCCCCAAAACAACCGAGAAACCGGTGTATGCGAAGACAGGCCAGTTGACTTCAACCCTTTTCACCAAACTCAGCGCGGCAAATGCCAGAAAGGTCAGCAGACCGGGCAAAACCAGATAAACCGATGATTTTTCCTTGGCGTTGATAATATCCCGGAAGCAGAGAAACCAAGCAGGTAGCAAAAACACGGAAATGATCGCCAATTGTCCTGAGAAATACTCCAAAAACCACTTGAGGCTATTCCCAAAATCAAAAGGCTTGGACTCGCCCCCTCCTGCTCCGCCCAGCGTGGCAAGGTGCTTGAACGTATCGAAGTCGTTCTCCCAGTTCCAAATCAGGGCGGGTATAAACCCAAGCAAACTGAGCCCGACGAAGAGTATAAAGTTACCTTTTTGAGCCTTCATCTTCTTGGCGAAAAGCAGATAGATAAATACCGTTGGCAGAAGCAGGATCATGACCACCTTTGCCATCAATCCCATCGCTGTGGCGAGGCCGGCCCAAATCCACCACCGTTTTTCGCCCTCACTTATCGCCCGAAAGGCAAGATATGCCCCCAGAGCCCAAAAGAAACTGAGCGAAGAATCAGTCATGTGGAAAGTCGAAGCCAGCCACCAGACTGGCATCGCCTGCATCACCATAGCCGCCCAGAAGCCCGTTTTCCTGTCGTACAAATAGGTGCCAAAAAGAAAAGTAACCCATGAGATCCCCACGCCAGCCAAAATCGCATTGATCCTGACACCGAGTTCGGTATTTCCTAAAACAGAAGTACTGAGGAAGTTCAGCACCGCTACCAAGGGGGGCTTGGAGTAATAGTGCCAGGCCAGATTTTGCGACCAGAGCCAGTACTGGGCTTCTTCGGTAAACAAGTCGACCTCGGGGCGAAAGGTGAAGGCTATTTTCACTGCCGCCAGTGTCGCCGTGACCATCCAAAAGGCAAGGGAGTAATTTTTCTCTGATTTCATTTGGGAAAGGGCAAAAATAAAAAACCCCCAGCTAACTGGGGGCTTTCCTTTATTAATTTGTTTTTTCCTACTGTTTGACCAGCACGACTTTCTCCTTGTGTTTCTTGATTTGGCGTCTCAATCCCTCGATTGATTCGTCTGCTGCTGCCTCGAACGAGTCGGCTTGATGTTTGGCAAAAAACTGCTTTCCGGGCACATTGAGCTTGATCTCAACTATCTTGTTTTCATTTTTTTCGTTTTTATCGAGCCTCATAAAAACCTCTCCATCGATAATCCTATCATAAAAGGTGTCCAGTTTGTCAGCCTTTTTCTGAATAAAGTCGATCAGTTTGATATCCGCGTCAAAGTGGATGGAGTGCATCTGCAGTTTCATAGCGATTTGCATTTAAGTGGTTGAACAATTGATTTATTTACGCTTTGGGATGTGCCTGTTCAAACACAGCCTTCAGTTTTTCCATTGAATTGTGCGTGTAGACCTGGGTGGCAGCCAAGCTGGCGTGGCCCAACAGATCTTTGACAGCATTGAGGTCCGCTCCCTTGTTGAGCAGGTGTGTGGCAAAAGTGTGCCTGAGCAAATGGGGGCTGCGCCGGGTGGTTTGGGCAAAAAGATCCAGATAATGTCTAACAATCCGATATATCATCATAGAATAGGCCTTTTCACCCCGATTGCTCGTAATAAAGTACTCATTCCCCTCAATTTTTGAAAACCTTTCCTCAAATACTTTTCTGTACAAAATGATATTCTGCTTCAGCTTTCTGGTAAGAGGGATTATCCTCTCTTTGCTGCGTTTTCCCAAAACTTTCACCTGATCCTCGACCAAGTTTAGGTCTCTCCATCTAAGCGAGGTGAGTTCCGAAAGCCGGACCCCGGTAAGGTACAGAAACTCCATCACCATCCTGTCCCGCTGTCCTTCAAAATTGGTTTCGTAAACCCTTTCTTCTAATACGGACTCGATGACATTTTCTTGTACAAACTCGGGCAGTTTCTTCGGGTTTTTAAGGGATTTTAACTTGTATGTAGGATCTTGGGAGACCAGTCTTGACCTAAGCAAAAACTTGAAAAACGATCTTAGCGTGGCGATTTTGCGGTTTACGGTGGTAGTACTTAGCCCCTGCTCCACCAAGTCAATGACCCATGCCCGCAACTCCGAATGGGTACAGCCCTCCAGGGAATTTATTTCAAACGACAGCTGCACAAAGTCCCGGACCTGCTCCAGATCCTTCCGATAGGCTACGACGGTGTGCGGACTGCTTCTCTTCTCGTACTCGAGATAGTTGATGAAGGAATCTATCATTGCTTGGCGTGATTGGGGGCTATTCTGCCAGTGAAGAACTGTCCCACACCCTGCCGTCTGAAAGACGCATGCTGGAAAACGGAAGTGGTAAATCCAATAGCTTCGGGAAATGTATTAAACCTGTTTGTATTGAAGCTGATATCCATATTACTGAAAAGATAACGGAAAAAAGGAAAGTCTTGGCTGACAAAAATCACAGGAGTATAAAAACAAAAACGCACTTGCCTGAGGGACAAGTGCGTCTGTATGGGGAATCAGTCCTGATTACTTCATCTCTTCGTTGCGAAGTTGTTGTTTGTAAGCAGCCTTGATGACCTGTGCTCTTCTTACGACAGAAGGTTTCGTGAACGCCTGACGCGCTCTGAGTTCGCGAACCGCACCGGTTTTGTCAAACTTCTTTTTAAAACGCTTCAGCGCTTTTTCGATGGATTCGTTCTCTTTTACGTTTACAATGATCATAGTATACACCTCCTTTCGGGGGGCAAAGGTATGCAAGACAATTGAAAAACAATACGATTCCGAAGAAATTGTGGCGAAAAGCTTCTGACTAGGGACGAGCGGACGAACACTTTTTTCTGCTCCACGGCGGTTTTCGTCCGGATAAACAAAACTCCGGCAAGTTTAAATCGAAAAAATCCCCTCCAACCAATCTTTTAGATAAAACTAGTGCCCTTTTAGGTTTATTCCGCTCCCCACTATTAGCTACCTCACTTTGTTTCATGAAAAAATCATTTTTTACGATGTCCAGCATCCTGTTAATGCTGGCATTGCTGCTTGGATGCCAAAGGGAAAACTCCCCAAAAATCCAATTTGGTGTTTCCGAGGGAGTAATGAATGCAATGGATTTTTCCCCGCTCGGGATACAAAAGGGAGATCCAGTCGACTCACTCCTGCTCTACACGCTCGCTGGAGATCCACTAAAAATGGATTTTAAAAAGCAAGAGAAAGCTACCCTTTTGATTTCCGGAAGCTATACCTGCGATATCACCCGAGGAAACATGGAAGACATTCAGAGCCTTTTCCGGGAGTTTGGATCCACTGTCGACATCTATCTGGTCAATACCCTGGAAGCTCATCCTGACGATTCGCCTAGTCCATACTCAGCCGAGCCAGAGGTTTGGCTGGCAGCGTCCAATCTCCGCGACAGCATCTCGGCTCCCCAACCAAAGACTATGGACGAGAGGGTTCAATTGGCAGACAAATGGATCAAGGAATCCAATATCCAAATCCCAGTGCTTTTGGACGGGCCCGAAAACGGGTTTTGGAATTTCGCAGGTCAAGCTCCCAATATGGCAGTTCTGGTAGAAAATGGAGTCGTAGTTTTGAAGCAGCCATGGTTCGACTACGAAAGGATCAGAGAAACACTCACGGAATGAATGTGAGGAATATTCTTTTCCCAAAAGTTGAAAAGTAGGGCGGATAACCTAGTTTTGGGCTCCATTCCCAGTAATTACTATGAAATCCCTTTCTGATTGGTCAAAGCGCCTCGCGGCATTCGCGGCTTTGGCGTTGCTAAGCCTCCACTTCAACCCTCTTTTTGCCCAGGAAAATCCCGATAAAATGGATTGGTTTCAACAAGCCAAACTGGGGATCTTTATCCATTGGGGGATCTACTCTGTCAACGGAATCGACGAGTCCTGGTCATTTTTCAACGACTATATCCAGTACGAAGACTACATGAAGCAGACGGCCGGATTCACCGCGGCAAACTACGATCCACAAAAATGGGCCAAGCTGATCAAAGAAAGCGGGGCCAAGTATGCTGTGCTTACAGCCAAGCACCACGACGGAGTGGCGCTATGGGATACCCAAGCCAGCGATCTGTCTGTAGTAAAAAAGACTCCAGCAGGCAAGGATCTAGTGGGGCCATTCATGCAGGCGCTAGAGGATCAAGGTTTGAAAAAAGGAATCTACTTTTCCGTCTTGGACTGGTCCCATCCCGACTATGACCGAAAAACTCGAGAGACCTTTCGCTACAAAAATGATCCCGAGCGTTTCAAAAAATTTACCGACTTCAACTTTGCGCAGCTGACCGAGCTCTCCACCCAATTCAAGCCAGACCTCTATTGGTTTGATGGTGATTGGGAGCACAAGCCAGAAGAGTGGAGAAGTGCCGAGCTGAAGAAAAAACTGCTGGGTTACAACCCCAATCTGATCATCAACTCGAGACTTGGCCCAGGCTTCGGCGATTATGCCACTCCAGAGCAGGGTGTTCCGGTTTCCCGGCCTAAGGAATCCTATTGGGAGCTGTGCATGACCATGAACAACAGCTGGGGCTATCAGGGAAACGACCACCAATACAAGTCACCGAGCGAGCTTCTTCGGATCTTTGTGGACTGCCTGCACATGGGGGGAAATCTCCTGCTGGACTTTGGGCCAAAGCCAGACGGCACCATCCCAGTGGAAGCTGAAAACATCCTCAAAGCATTTGGCAGATGGACCTCCAAGCATGAGTCGGCGATCTACAATACCGAGGCGGGCATTCCAGACGGGCACGTATACGCTCCAACTGCGCTCTCCCCAGACAAAACCATCCTCTACATCTACCTAG
>CAZTJM010000218.1:0-2320 GCA_964613865.1 uncultured Limnohabitans sp.
ATCAACATTGTCCACCAAGCTTATTGCCATGGACTTGATCCAAGACAACTGCTTGTTTCCAAAGCCAGAGTAGCCCAACAGTTCAATGAGTTCTACCTTGTATTGGGCTTCCAGTACATCGGTGGTGATGGTGTTGATGACAAAAAACTTGTCCAGATTTTCGATGTAGATGATGTCCGACAAACTCAGTGCAGCGTCTTTGGTGAAGATGGTACCCCTGAGCCTGAAAGATGGACTTGCATACTGGTTGATGATCCGGTTGGCTGTATGGTCTAACAGCTTTGCCTCTACAATTCCTTTTAACCAGTAGTCAAAGACTTCCCCATTTTCGTCAAACAGGCTGTTTACACTCAATACATGCCCATCACCCAGATTCAGGTCAATGTCATCCATTACTCGGATGTTGGTTTCGTTGTCACCGGTGACGGTCACTTCAGCGTTGTTTTCGGTAAACTCCGAGTTGGTGAAGTCTATCTTTCTGATGTACTGGTAGACTCTGTTGATGTTGATTTGGTAGTCACTGGGTACCCCTGAATGGTAGTTCTGTACCTGAAAGAAGTAGGGTGCTGATATCTTCATTTCAATGTATCCCTGATCGCTTGGCCTGATCAGCTTGGCGATACTGGAACTACTGGGATAAAGCTGTATCCTCAGTCGGTACTCGTAGTCATCGTTGATGTAGTTGGATGGTGAATTGCTTCCATCAGATTCGTTGTACTTCTTCTTGACTTTTAAAGGGTCGATGTTGCCCGACTCGGTGACCATATCGGTGATCATCACATCCCAGTCATCCAAGGTGCTACCATATGCCCAACGGTTGTCAATGACATTGCTTTCCGTGTCCATGCCAGTCGGGTTGAAGCGGTGGTAGGAAGTAACACCCTGTGTGGTGTTGACTATCTTGAGTTGGAAGTAGCAGCCATAGACCAAGTTGCTGAAGAACTGGGTGGTCTGTTGCTCCAAGTAGTTTTCATAGCTTTCATGGTCAAAGGCTGGGTTGTCTATATCGCTGGGTTCGTCATAGTCCAGTACCAGTTGGGCGAAGAAATCCAAATCCAAGTGGTAGTCAATCGTCTTCTGTGGTATGGGCAATCTGGAAAAAGGCACTTGAAAGGTGATGTAGTCTGCCTTGGCAGCATTTAATACATTGGTGTTGGCCTCAGCACCTTCACCGGTATAGGTGGTGTTGTCTACCTGCTTGGTGAAGTAGCCCCTGTTTCCGCTTCTGGAAAAGGTGCCACCTGTTCCGGTATAGGTAAAGTACTTGTGTTCGTTGTCGTTGTTCCAGTCGTTGCCTACAAACCCACCACCCCTTATGGATAGGTTCTTGCTTCCCAAGCTGTGTACTAGGTTTACCTTTCTGTAGGCACCTTCCACTTCCAGTTCGGTGTCCTGCTTGACCAAGTACAGGTCATTGTCATCCACTTCCCTTACAGATTCGGATTCTATCCGCTCCATGAAAAAGCCGCCAAAGTTGTAGACGGCATAGGACTTGGTGAATGAATCAAAGTGGTTTAGCTCCCAGTGTCCGTTGTTTTGGTTAAGTGTCAGTCCAAGAGGCAACAGGATATCCTCTACCACATCCTTGCAGTTGAAGGGCTTGGGGCTGTCCGTGCCATAGCCTGATATGTATTTGGACGTATCGACATAGCACTGAGCCAAGGGAGATAACAACAGGTCTGCACCCTCGGGAAAAACGTTGGTACCATCCCATAGGTCTATATCCAATTCCAGCTTGTTCAGGCAAAAAAGGATGACAGCCAGCGGGGTCATTAAACCGAAGTCAAAAGCGCCTTCAGCATCGGTAAAGTCATAGTCCTTCAGGGTGCTTAGATAGTCTGTAGCCACCAGACTGACATAATAGGGTACCGTGTCATAGGCTTCCCTGTAGTTGTCGGGTACTATGAATCCCTTCCATTTGGTAAAGCCGTCCAAGAGGATTTCAAGGATGTATTGCTTTTCCTCAAAGTTGGCAAACTCGAAGTATTGGTAATCCACTTCAGAGAGAAGGGAAAGGTTCACCTCACTGGTTTTGAAAGTGACATACTTGGCCTGTCCATCCCCGTTTACCACGATCCTAAGCGGGGAATCCGAAAGCTTGTCTATATAAATGACCTCGTTGGGATAGTTGAGTGAATTGATGTTGACCGTGACTTCCTTTCCGTTGATGTCGCTGAATTCTATGCGGTATTTCGTGTTGTATGCCATGGTATTAGATTTTGGATCTTCGCTTGTTTTCTTTGTCCAGGACATACTTCAGGTCACTGCCTGAAGCGGTCAATACACCGGTGATTTCCACCTTGCTTGTACCTGTTCCCAG
>CAZTJM010000218.1:2330-6604 GCA_964613865.1 uncultured Limnohabitans sp.
GGTGTTGGGTACAAACAGTTCCCTACCACGTTCACCCACCATGTAGGCAGAACCCATGTCCACGTTCCCACCGTTGGCTTTGCCACCGGCGAAGTTTAACAGGCCACCTGAAAACTGTGCAGCCAGATTGCCGAAGCTGAATGCCGATCCTATGGCAGAGGCACCACCGAAAATGGAGGATACCAATACACTTAGAATAGCAGCGGCAGCAATGGCACCAATCATCTTGGCGATAAAAAGTGATATCTGTTTAAAGAGTCCCTGAAAGGACAGCTTGCCTGATTCCAGCAGGTTTACAAACACATCCTGTATGCCGTCACCCAATACCATGAACCCTTCCAATGCCACGTAGGTACCGTTTTGGAATTCATGGAAGTACTTCATGTATTCATCAAAGGAGAAGGAAACGTTTTTCAACGCCTCATACATGGATACCCCTGCATCCATCACCTTCTTTCCGATTTCGTCTATCTTCTTACCGGCAAAAGAGCTGGTGATATCAAACTCTGTCTTTACCAGCTTGATTGCCTCAATCGTCTTTTTGATGGAACCCACACCACTTGAAGAACCTGTTTCCAATACATTGCTGGATTCGGGTTGCAGTGACTGGGATTCTGGGTTTATAGTAAGTGAAGTGTCCGTGTTTTGGGAAGTCTCAGCCACTGTTTTGAAGGCTTTCTTGAAGTTCTCCAGCTTTTGGGTAGCGGTGTCTATACCTTTGGCGACCGTATCAAAGCCTAGCTTCTCAGCGACCGTTGAAGCCACCCCAAGAACTGACTGAAAAGAAGAAAGTATGACTGATGTAATGGTGATAAAGGCATCTACAGCGAAGTTTTTGATGGATGCAAACGCCCCTTTGAAGTCACCTCGGATGACCTTTGAGAAAGCAGTTAGCACCGTGGCAGTACCTCGTATTGCCAAGCTGACAAACTCGATGATAGACGAAAGCTGGGTGGTGACGATTCCGGCCAATGCCTTGAAGATATCGGTGATGTCATTTCCATAGGTTTCCCAAAGTCCCTTGGTGACGTTTACCAATTGGCTTACAGCATCGCTGATGCTTTTTACCGTGGCATCCCAAAGCTGTTTGAGGCTGTCCATAAACACCACGCCACCACCTGTAGTGAAGTAGGCTTTGAGTTCATCCCAATAGGTGATGACCAATACCACGGCTGCACCTATAGCGGCTGCAACAGCAAGCACCGGCAAGGAGACACCAGACAACAGGGGTATCAGTACCTTGATGGCATTGATCGAGCTGGTGACAATCTTGATGACCTGTCCAAAGCCCACAATCAAGGGAGGCAATACGGCAAGTATCACACCTACAGCGGTTGCGGTGGATTGGATGGTAGGGTTGAGGTTGTTGAAGGTGTTGGCAAATCCGTTGATGTACTGTCCAGCCTTCTGTATATAAGGGGTGAGGTTTTCGCCAATGGTGATGGCAATGGACTCAATGGAGCTTTTAATCAAGCGGATTGCACCACCCAAGCCTGATTCCATGGTAGCAGCAAATTCCTTGGCATAGCCGTTACTGTTGATCAGTTCGGATTGGTAGCGTGTCAGCTCCTTGGTACCTGCATTCAGTATGGTATTGACACCCCTGATGGATTCTTCCTTGAAGACAGCCATCAACGCGGCATCCTTGTCTTGCTGTGTCAGGTTCTTGGTTGCGGCTTCCACATCCTGCATCACATCAATAATGCTTCTCATGGCACCGTCTTGGTCATACAATGCGACCTTGACAGCACCGATAGCAACAGCACCGTCTATGCTGTGCTTCTTCATATCGCGTAGCATGGCATTGAAGGAAGTTCCTGCACTGGAACCTTTGATACCTGCATTGGCCATGACTGCCAACACTGCACTGGTATCTTCTATGGATTGGTTGGCTGCACTGGCATTGGCAGCGGAATATTTAAAAGCTTCACCCAACTGCAAGACAGAGGTGTTGGATTTGCCTTGTGCCTTAGCGAAAACGTCGCTGATCCTTCCTGCTTGGTCTGCCTGTAGGTTATAGGCCGACATGGTATCTGTAAGGATATCCGTAACTGTAGCCAAGTCACCACCGGCAGCAGAGGCAAGGTTTAGGGTATCGGGAATAGCAGCAAGTATCTTGTTGGTATCCCATCCTGCTAGTGCCATAAAGCCCATGGCATCGGCAGCCTGTGAAGCAGAGAACGCGGTATTGGCTCCCAGTTCCTTTGCCTTTAAAGTTAGTAGATCAAATTCATCACCGGTGGCACTGGTCAATCCTTTTACCTTCAGCATACTGTCCGAGAAGGTGGCAGCGGTATTGGTCGCCACACCACCCAATACAGCCAAAGGAAGGGACACGTTGGTACTGATGTTTTTTGCAATAAGATCTAGGTTCTTTGACAGTCCGTTTAGCGTCCGTTGTACCCCGCCTATGGTTTGATAGAATTGGGTGGCATTGCCACCGATCAGCACATTCAGCCGGGCTGTATTGTTGCTCATACTCGTTATAGTTTAAATTTCTCTCGCATTAGGTTGAATTCATCTAGGGTTATGGATTGGTGTTTTGGCTTGCGCTTGCTGTCCCATGGAAGGGGTATGAGTTCGTCTATCGACTTGTGGGAATTGGCCTTGTCCAAGTGTGGTCTGATAGAGAAGTAGCCGATGAACTTGGCGATGTTGTATTCCTGTTGGATGCGGTTTCTGTAGGCATTCACCACCGCCTGGAATTCTGAAGGGGACAGGTCGTAATACTCAAAAGGGCTCAATCCAGCTTCCACAGCCAGTTCAAGCCCATCTTTGTTGGTGCCGGTACTAGGAGAATCGGAAGGAATTACTTCGTCTTCCCCTTCTGAAAAAAAGTGGCAATCACCCGTGAAGATTCTTCATAGAACTCACCTACAGGCATGTCATCCAAGGCATCTTCAAAAGCAGTGTAGTCTTTAAAAGGAAGGGCTTTCTGTTCAAAGCGGTATCCCTGTTCGATACCTTTAAAAAGCAGCTTGGTCAGCCCTTCTGTATCGAGTGAAGCCAAGGAGTTGATCCCGTTGCCTGTTTCTTTCTCAAAGGATATCAATGCCCTTCTGTTGATGCGTACCGGGTGTTTGGTTTGGTTGATGTCAATGTATTCTATCATCAGTAATGTGTTTAATAGGTTTCTACACTGATAATTAACAGCCCATCAATACCCATAAAAAAAGGTGCAGCCATAGGCCACACCTTCATCCACTAAACAAAAACACAAAACAAAAAATCTATTCTTAGGAGAGCGTTTCAAAGGTCAGTCCACCGTCTACCTGTAGGGTGAAGTTTCCTGTGGTCACTGCATCCATGTCAAAGGTGGTATCCGATTGGGACAGAAAGCCAGAGCCACTGACCACTACAGAACCTGTAGCCGTATCACCCACGGCAAACACCACGGGTACACCTTTGTAGGTCATTTCCAGAATGTCCGAAGCAACCAAGGTACCGGTAGGATCTTCCAAGGCGGTGATGGATATGGTGCTGGTACTTCTGGTGGGTATGTATCTTCTTACCGGGACACCATCTGCATCCACGGTGGTTTTGCTGGTGTATTCCAGCATTTCTTTTTGTATGGACAAAGAGCCTGAAGTCTGTCCTGCCAATACCACAGGGGTACCGGAGCCAGCACTGTCATCAGCCAGTTTGATCAGTATTTTATTTCCGTTATTCGTATTCATAGTTTTCTTTTACCCTTAATTAAAATGGCATCAATAGATGTCCAGTGAGAATTCCAGCGTCCGGGTGAACACTTCCGCGTTTTCCTGATAGTCGTTGGAATACTTCATGAACTTGATCAGATCGATCACCAGTTCTTCACCATCCATGACTTCCTTAAAGTCCAATAGCTCCTTGCAGATATCAGAAGCAGCCATGATGTCCAGATAGTTTTCTGAAAACAGGTGCAGCTTCAGGATGTATTCGCCTTTGAGTTCTCCCTTGTTCTTGCTGGTTTCAGTACCTGTTTGAAACAACTGGTATAAGATGACCGGAAGCTTGGTCTTCTTTCCTGACAGTGGCTGTATGTTGTCGCCAAACAGGCCTGTGATGTCTTGACTGCCAGTCAGCAGTTCGTAGATGTATTTTTCAATTTCCATTTAAATCTTGTTTAGTTCCCGTTCCAACCGTTGCCTGAACCTTCGGAGTACTTCATCCTTCTTGGCTTCATAGGCATTGCCCAAGAAAGGCACCGGTGTCACACCCGCTACTTGGTGGACATAGATATCATTGCCGTTTCTGCCAGTAAATACCAGCTTCTTGCCTCTGGTGCTTTTGCG
>CAZTJM010000219.1:0-6553 GCA_964613865.1 uncultured Limnohabitans sp.
TTGGTCGACTGGATATCTTGCCGGGAAGTCCATAAAGGAGCGTACTATATGAACAACATCTACCCGGAATTGAACCAAAGGATTCTGGAAATGGCCGACGGCGATGATGCCTTTAGGATCGAGTTGACTGCAGCGATATATACTGGACTACTGGAGTTGAAATCCCAGTATTCGGAAGGCAGGGCTGAAAAGGACCATGTGAAAATTCAGCTGATCAGACACAAGATCAAGCCGACCATAGCCATGTTTGATTTTGAGTTGTTAGCAGATTCGCTGCAGCAGGGAAAGGAAATCCTAGACTCAGAGGGTTTTGGAGCTTCTTTTGACACACACTTCGCGGCTTTTTTGCAGCTCGTGGACATGGCTTTACTGGAAGTCGAGCTCCTGAAGAGCTAAAAAAAAGGAGCTTGCACCCGCAGCTCCCATTTTTGCTTGTATACCCTATGAAGAAAAATTCTTCCCAAAAGTAAATGCCCTTGATTGGGCAGTGATTAAGGCTGTGTTATTTTCGAATGAATAATCAGATAAGGGATCTCATGCCGATCATCACAAGTGCCTACTCCAAACCTCCCCGATACCTATTTAACGCCCACCTGGAGACTATAGTCCCGAGTCTCTTGAGGAAAGTGGATGGAGTTTCCTATTCGAGAGAGAAGATCGACACGCCGGATGGGGATTTTTTGAACGTGGATTGGGCTAGAGTTGGGGGAAAGAAGCTACTGATAGTATCCCATGGCTTGGAAGGAGACTCCAAGAGGCACTATGCGATGGGGCTAGCCAAACTTTTCAACCAAAACGGGATCGACGTGCTCGTCTGGAACAACCGGACTTGCGGCGGTGAGATAAACCTAAAGCCGATTCTTTACCATCATGGTGCAAGTTATGATCTGGACACAGTGGTGCAACACGCGCTCAATCAAGCGACTTATGAAGAGATCTTCCTTGCAGGAATCAGCATGGGAGGCGCGCAGACGCTGAAATACTTGGGGGAAAAGGGTTCGGATTTGCCAGCACAGATCTCCAGAGCTGCCGTCTACTCCACACCCTGCAATCTCGCTTCAAGCGCCGCGACGCTGAAACTCCGCTCCAATCTCTTCTACAAAAATCGGTTTCTAGGCAAGCTGAAAAGGAAAATGGAGGCGAAAGCACTTCAGTTTCCTGATTTGGTGGATCTAGATTTGCTTCGACGTGTCCAGGATTTTGACGCTTTCGACACGCATTTTACCGCAAAGCTGCATGGTTTCAGGGATGCGGCGGATTTTTATCAAAGTGTGAGCGCTGACAATTGGCTGGAGCAGATCGCAATCCCTACACTCATCATCAACGCAGTCAATGATCCGCTGTTGGGACCGGCCTGTTTCCCCATGCGTCTTGCCGAATCCAAGTCAAACCTGTTTCTTGAAATGCCAAAAAGGGGAGGTCACACCGGCTTTTTGCTCAAAGATCAGGAGTTTACATTCGGCGAATATCGATTCTTGGAGTTTTTGAATAGGGTTTGATAGATTTAGAATCGCTATTTTCCCAATTATTATCCAGTCAGGTTTATGAGAAAGCTTTCACTCGTGGTCTTGATAGGCCTTTTTTTAGCCACGCTGTTTTTCATGTGGCTGAATGATTTTGATTCGTTCAGAATCGGTTATCTGATTTTGTTTGTACTCTTTTTGATCGCTTGCGTAGGCGTGTGGGACGCGAGCCAGAAGAAACACGCAATCTTGAGGAACTTCCCAGTGGTGGGTCATTTTAGGTATTTTCTTGAGTCTATCAGTCCCGAGATTCAGCAGTACTTCATCGAATCAAATACCAGTGGGAGGCCCTTCAGCAGAAATCTTCGTGCGCTCGTGTATCGTAGGGCAAAAAACGTCAATGACACGCATCCCTTTGGCACGCAGCGTGATATAAATGAGGAAGATTACGTAGCACTAAGGCATTCGATCTATGCCAAAAGTCCACGAGAGGAAGATCTTCGTGTGATGGTAGGCGGAGCAGATTGTAGGCAACCTTATTCGGCCTCTATCTTTAACATCTCGGCAATGAGTTTTGGATCTCTAAGCGGGAACGCGGTGATGGCCTTAAACAAGGGAGCAAAAAAGGGAAACTTTTTTCACAATACAGGCGAAGGCGGAATATCTCCCCACCACCGTCAAGGGGGGGACTTGTGCTGGCAGATCGGGACAGGGTATTTTGGTTGTCGAGATGAACACGGGTTCTTTGATGGCGAAAAATTTAGGGAAAAGGCATCTTGGACCGAGGTCAAAATGATTGAAATCAAGATTTCCCAAGGTGCAAAACCAGGCCATGGGGGAGTGCTGCCAGGCGTGAAGAATACCGCCGAAATTGCCGAAATCAGGGGCGTAGTCCCAGGCACGACCATACTGTCGCCACCCGCGCATTCCGCTTTTTCCAATCCTCACCAACTGGTGTTGTTTGTGAAAAGGCTCCGGGAACTGTCAGACGGCAAACCCATCGGTTTTAAACTTTGCATTGGCAAAACGGAGGAATTTGAAGCAATCTGCAAAGCTATGGTTTCGGAGGGTATTTACCCTGACTTCATTACCATCGATGGAGCGGAAGGAGGGACCGGAGCGGCACCGCTGGAATTTTCGGACAGCGTCGGACTTCCGTTGGAGCCCGCTTTGATTTTTGCAAGGCTTACCCTAGAGAAATATGATATCAAAAACCGGATAAAACTCATCGCGTCGGGAAAGGCGATCAGCGCGTTTGCGATTGTCAAAAATCTTGCCCTCGGAGCCGATATGTGCAATTCGGCAAGGGGATTTATGTTTAGCCTGGGTTGTATTCAGGCGCTGCGGTGCAATACCAATGCCTGCCCAACCGGAGTAGCTACGCAGGACAAGCATCTGGAGAAAGGTCTCGTTGTCACGGACAAGTCAGAGCGGGTCTACAATTTCCACAAAAATACGGTCCACGCAGTCAAGGAATTGTTGGGCGCCACAGGCCATGATCATACCTCCCAGTTGACGGTCCGTGATCTGGTACGGGGAGATGAAATGGTGGACTTCGCAAATCGTTTTTTCCCCGATTCAGTTGCGCATCATTTGGACTGACCTTCGATCAAAACCTTTTCAGGGCCATCGCGGCTACCGTGCCACCAATCGCAAGTGAACTTGTGGCGGCTGGAGAAGGAGCATTGAGCACGTTGATCGCGAATTGGGATTCCCTGATGGCAAAGTCGTCCAGCAGGCCTCCGGTTCGGTCGCAGGCTTGGGCCCGTACCCCGGCTCCACCTTCGACCAGATCAGACTCCTGGATTTCCGGGATCAATTCCTGAAGCGCTTTGGTAAAAGCCGCCTTTGAAAAAGATCGGTACAACTCGCCGAAACCTGTCTTCCAGTATTTCGCAGCCACTTTTTGGAAGCCAGGCCAAGCCAGAGACTCTGCGAGCTCACTGAGATTGATTTGGGATTTTTTGTATCCTTCTCTGCGAAAAGCCAGCACTGCATTTGGGCCCGCTTCGACCCCGCCTTTTTTCATCCGGGTAAAATGTACCCCCAAGAATGGGAAATTCGGATCAGGTACGGGATAGATCAGATTTTTGACCAGGTATTCTTTTTCCTTTTTCAGCTTGAAGTATTCTCCCCTGAAAGGAATGATCTTCACGTCGTCTACAGCTGGATCATTCATCTTAGCCACCTTGTCCGAATAGAGTCCAGCGCAGTTGATGACCAATTTGGCTTCAATGGTTTTGTTTGGAGTTTCGATGTGATTGATACCGTCCTTTTGGCTTATATTCAGAACCTTATGGTTCAATAAGATTTCTCCGCCATTCTGAATGATTTTTCGTCCGTAAGCCAAAGCAACTTGATAGTAATCCACAATTCCAGTCTGGGGTACATGGATGGCGGCTACTCCGGCGCAGTGGGGTTCATAGCCCTTGAGTTCTTCCAAAGTAATGTATCTGGTCCCTTCGAGCCCATTGGCCAAGCCGCGATCCAACAGAGTCTGAAGCAATGGTTTTTGCTCTTCTCTCGTGGCCACGACCACTTTGCCGGTGATTTCAAAGGGAATTTTTTCCTCCTCGCAAAATTGTACCAGCTCGTGGTATCCACTAATGCAATTTGTGGCTTTGAGTGACCCCGGCTTGTAGTAGAGTCCTGAGTGGATCACACCCGAATTATTCCCGGTTTGGTGTTTGGCCAATTGGTCCTCTTTTTCCAAAATCACAATCTTGAGATCAGGTCGTGCTTTTTGGATTTTCAGTCCTGTGGCCAGGCCGACAATTCCGCCTCCAACAATGGCTATATCGTATGTCATTTTCAGAGTCAATTTGATTCCAAATATACAAGCGGAAAGTTCATTCCAAGGGAATACTTCGCTGCAGAAATAGCATGTTGTTTGGAAATATTCACATCTTGGTCTAACCAAGTAGGGCTGCTTTGAATTTATCTTGCGGCCGAATTCATCAGCTGTGTTTTTGCAAATCGATGCGTAGCCTCTTTTTTAGCATTCTCTTTTTTTTCGTTTCCTCCTCCCTGTGGGCGCAATACACCATCAGGGGAAAAGTCGCCGACGCGGAAACCGGTGATCCGATCGCTTTTGCGAATGTGATCCTGAAAGGTACGACGACCGGAATCACCACGGATTTCGAAGGCAACTATATGATTTCGACACGAGCACTCAGTGACAGTCTGGTGGTGAGCTACTTGGGATACATTTCCCAATCCAAAGCCTTGTCCGATCAACTGGAACAGACCATCAATTTTCAACTCAGACCCAGCGATTTCGAGCTTGAAGCATTTGTATTTGAATCGGGCGAAAACCCGGCATTTGAGATCATCAGGCGTGCATCGGAGCGAAGGAAAGACTTTGACAAAAGGTCACTCAGCGCCTATGAAACGAAGAATTACACCAAGATTGAGATTGACATAGACAATCTTTCGGAGGACTTTAGGAAAAGAAAGTCCGTCCAGAAAGTCACTCATGTGCTAGACAGTATCCAGGAGCTGACCAATGACGAGGGCGAGAAAATCCTTCCCGTCTTTTTCTCCGAGACGGTTTCGAAGTTTTACTATCGGAACAACCCGGAACTCCGCAAAGAAGTCATCGAAAAATCCAAAGTAACCGGAGTGGGCATCACGGATGGCTCGACCACCTCCCAGATCACCGGTTCGGTTTTTCAGGAATACAATTTTTATAAAAATTGGCTCTCGATACTCAACAAGGATTTCATTTCCCCAATCTCCGATGGATGGAAGTCTTTCTACGACTATGATCTGCTGGACTCGGTTCTAGTCGGACAGGATACCTGCTACAAGCTGCAGGTTTATCCACGCAGGGAACAGGATTTGGCATTTACGGGCACGATCTGGATTAAGAAAGAAGACTATTCCCTCAAGCAGGTGGACTTGACGATTCCTAAGGCCGCTAATCTGAATTTTGTGGACCGGATCAAAATCCAGCAGGAGTTGGGGCCAAGCTCAGCCGGGCCCTTGATCCCTTCTAAAACCCGGGTTTTGATAAAAATCGCACAAGTGACAGATGACACTGCGGGATTGTTGGCGAAGTTTTACACATCAACAGACAGTGTGATCGTGAACCAGCCGAAGGAAACAAAGTTCTTCAATCAAGCGGTGGAGTTGAAGGCGGATTTTGGGATGGCGGAGGAAAGTTTTTGGGAAGCCAATCGGCCTGATCCGTTGAGTTCGGAGGAGTTGGCGGTGTTGCAGATGGTCGATACGCTGAAGAAGATTCCGATTATCCGTTTCTATTCCGAGGGCTTGAAATTTTTTGCAACAGGTTATAAGCCCATCGGAAAGATAGATATCGGGCCATGGCCTGGATTCTTCAACTACAACGACATCGAAAACGTCCGTCTCGGTATGGGCCTGAGGACCAATTACAAGTTCAGCAAGAAGTGGGAGCTGAAAGGATACGTGGGCTATGGATTTGGCGACGAGGAGTGGAAGTATTCGGGGTCTGTGACGCGGATCCTAGATCGAAAACACTGGACGACCCTGCAGGCCTATTCGAATCGGGAGATCGACCAAGTAGGTTTGGAGATCGCCAATCTGCAAAGCAACAGCGTCTTCTTGGCTGCCAGCCGTTTTGGTACCCTACGTAGTCCCTTCTTCAGCACAAACCACGGGATGAATGTGCAGCGGGAGTTTTTTAAAGGATTTTTGGTAAAAGCGGGAGTGAACGTCGGTCAATTTGACCCGCTCTATGATTTTTATTATCTGGAAAAGGATACGAGAGAATACCGATCAAACTTCGAAACCACGGAGATCCGAGCTGGAATTCGCTATGGGCGGGACGAGATCATCATCATCAATGACAACGAGCGATCTTCCCTTGGCTCACTCAAATGGCCGATTTTCGAGGTGAACTATGCCAGAGGGATGAGATGGCTTGGAGGAGACCTGGAGTACCAGAAGCTCAGCCTTTATGTCTATCAGCGTATCAATATGGGGCTTCTTGGAGTTGGAAGGTATGAGCTTGATGCCGGTAAGATCTTTGGAGAAGTACCCTATCCGATCCTGAAAAACCATTTGGGAAATGAAACCCTGTTTTACACCACGGCAGCTTTCAACACGAT
>CAZTJM010000220.1:0-6536 GCA_964613865.1 uncultured Limnohabitans sp.
CTTTTGGGAGGATTCTGATAAGAATCCCCGAAAAGGCAAGTTCGTGTTTGGCTAAGAAATTCGTCAGAATTTGTTATACAAATACACAACTTGCAAGGGTAACGCAAACTGTTCCTCAGCCCTCATTTTGGGTAAAAATCCCACCAAAACCTCAACGCTCACATTACTTTCCCCGTGTCCAAAAACCCAAAAATTTGACTAAACTCTCAGGCTACAAGCTGTCAATCCGCAGGATTACAAGTAGTTACAAATCCCATATCTACATATATAGATATACATATATCCAGATATATAGAAATTGCATTTAACCCATTTCTAAATACATTTATAAGCATATATTTGTCCTAGGTTATCCATTGATAAGCTGCAAAAGGAAAAATCGGGAAGCAGATTAGATCTTCCCATTCCGAGTTCAGCTTTCCTGCGTATTGCATCAATGCAGATTTAAAACCTTAAGAAATCGGTAAATAATCCGATCAAAGGTTATCACCCAAAATGGATGATCTATAAAAGGTTATTGGACTATTCCGTTTGAATATATCCATATATACAAATATATGGTTTTGCGATATTTTCTGCGGCATTTAGTCAATCGGAATCAAGAAGGCAAACATTAATGACTGAGAATCAGCGATTAAAAATTGTTAGGAGATTTTTGAATAAAACCCAGGTGGAATTTGCATCCTCTATTGGACTGACTCAGGCTGGCTATTCCGATATAGAAAGAGGCAAAAACAATGTCTCTGGAAAAATTAAGATCCTTCTAAAAAGGGAACACCAGGTCAATGTGAGTTGGCTGGAGTCCGGTGAAGGGGATATGTTCCTAGTAGCTAACGAAAATCAGAATTCCGAAGAACAGACGCTTATCGCCAATTTCCAACAGGAGATCCAGAGGCTCCAAAAGGAAATCAATCAACTGGCTGCTGAGAACAATCAATTTCGGGAACAAGCTGATTCTATGAACCAAATCATCGAAAAGCTCAAGGCTGAGCTGAATAGTAAGTAATTACATTTTTATATAAAAACATCTTTATTCAATTGATTTTTTGTATCTTGGAATAAACCCCAAGGCGATGAAAACAATATCCATAATGAACCACAAGGGAGGAACCGGCAAAACGACTTCCTCTATCAATATCGGTGCTGGTCTCGCAAAAAAAGGATGGAAAGTCCTGCTCCTAGATATCGATTCCCAGGCAAATCTAACTGAGGGACTGGGTGTCGGAGATCCTGAGGAATCAGTCTATGACTCTATCCGGGAAAACAAAAAATTACCCATCCTGAACATCTCTGACAACTTGGACCTAGTACCTTCTTCCATAGATCTGCTAGGTGCAGAAATGGAAATCGTATCCAAAATCGGAAGAGAGCAAATTCTCAACAAACTGCTCAAGCCTCTCAAGCAATCGTATGATTACATTCTGATCGACTGCCCTCCTTCGGTAGGACTGTTGACGGTAAATGCGATGGTGGCCAGTGACACGATTCTCCTGCCTCTCCAAGGCGAATATTTTGCTTACAAAGGAGTAGATCGGCTTCTGGGAATCATCCAGGAAGTGAGAGAAAACCTCAACGATAAATTGGATATCGGTGGTGTCTTTATCACCCAAATCAATACCCAAAGAATCCTCACCAAAACCATAGTAGACAAACTGACTGAAGATCTACAGGACAAAGTATTCGATAGCAAAATTCGGATCAATGTGGCCTTGGCAGAAGCTCAGTTGCAGGGACAAAGCATCTTCGACTACGCCCCGGAATCCAACGGAGCCAAAGACTATGAAATGCTGGTCGAAGAAATCATCACCAAACTAAACTGAAATACCAATGGCCAAGAAGCTAAATGACCCAAGCAAGGGCAATAAAAACCTCGGCACCAAACAGCGAGGTATCGGAATGCTGATCAATTCCGAACCCGAATCCCAGCAAAAAGAAAAAGTATCCAGCAAGGAATTCAATACAGAGGATGTGAAAATCTACTCTCTCCGAATCCCAACCCCCATGTTCGACAAACTCAAATACGAAATCGGCCGAGAAACCAAATTATCCATGAGAGATATGATTTTGAAGGCGGTTGCGGAGTATTATGGAATTTGACTATAAATTTCTTTATTTCTATGCAAATGGTTCGTTGCTACTTTGAATGATATCTTAGTCTAGGCACCTTTTCTGAATCAACCACAATTGAAAAATCTTTCAACCCTGACAATGGGACCTTAAGTCCCTCTGAACCTCCTGTCCCGAGTAGTATTCTGTATTCATTCTGATAGTTAAAATAGGCATCTTTATGAAACTTTGTCAAATCACCATCAAAATTGTTATGGTCATAGTACTCCACTCTTCCTCTACAGAAATTGACCTCCATTTCCTCTAATGACCTATCCAAAGCCTGGAAAAACTTTTGCCAATTATATATTATCAGTGCTTTTGGACTATCAACAAACATTCTTTTATCGATATCGAATGATATTCCTATTTTCTCTGAATACCATGTATATAACGAACAGATATTAAATGGAACTGGATCTATATACTCTTGATATTGAACATGAAAGCTTTTGAAAATATTATGAAAATGAAAATCTTCTCCATCTAAAGTGACAGTAAGTTTTTTCCCTTGTTTAATTTTTAGGTTCCCCTCCCTTGGGTCAAATCGTCCAAATTGATCTTTTTCAAAAGATCTAAATGACCTGAGAGCACTAAAATAGAGATACTCGTTTTCATAGGAATCCAAAATATTGCTTTCCTTTCCAAACTTAACAAATCCTAATGGCATAGCATCAAATATACTAAATTGATCATTCATTTTGTTGAAGCACCTGACTTTCGAAAAAATATCAAAAACTCGTTCAAATCCTCAAAATCCAAATAGTATCCCCGCTGATCAGAAACCTTTGATTCAATCTTCCAGATCTGCTTCATCTCAGAGGACTTAATCCGAAGATTAAAAATCAGCTTTCCAATCTTATCCCTACACCCTCGTAACTCATTCAAATCCAAATCGGTAGTCAATTCCATTTCCAAGCAATACCGATGCAATTGGGCCAGCCTAATAAAATCACCGGTACACTTGTCTCCAGTGGCATCATTATCCAAATAGAGATCTACCACTTCATTCTCTTCCAAAATTTCCAGCATCAAGCGAATGCTCAGATTGGCAGTGCTATTCAGAATAATAGCTTTAAAATCAGCGGCTCCAGACAACTTCAGGTAACTGAGAAAATCAAACCAACCTTCGAATACTTTGATCCTTTCAGGATTCCCGAGTACTTGGACGGAAATCCCTCCTCCCAAAATATTTCCCTTGAAAATGGAAGATCTAAGCACCCATCCACCGGACTCATTTGGGAAGCCAACAGCGAAATAGCTTTTTCCTTTATTTTTCCAATGGACTTCCTTACCGAATTCCGCAATCTCTTCCGTCTCTAGTCCCCTTGTTTGGATATAATCCTTTAAAGCTTGATGGGTGATTGCTCCGACACTTTCAATCTCGATTTTAGGAACAACTCTAGGCTTTCGTTTCGGAGAAATAATTCCTTCAGGATGAGATCCGGCAAGTCTTTCAACAGACTGAGGAAATGTCTTATTCTCAAAAACCTGGACAGCTTCGATGATATCCCCTCCCCGTCCAGCCGCATGATCGTACCAAACATTCGCTCGATCATCCACGGCAATTGAACCGGTTCGCTGACTCAAAAAGCCAAAGAAATGTTCCTTGCCTTGAACCCCCTCATATTTGAGAAAACCTGAATTGACCAGACTTTGGAAATAATCAATGATTGAAAAATCCCGCTTGACACGCTCTGCTTCTCGTTTTACTTCTGAATAGCTAAACATCTTTATGCTTTTATATAAATACACTTTTGAACAAAAAAATACTTTGCTGCTTTCTTCTTTTGCTGTCGCTTTCTTAGTACATCAAAAAGAAAATGAGAGGTAGGAGATGCTTAAATTCGTACGAATCGTACACCTCGTACCCCTCGTACCGTACGAATTTTACGATTCAGACTCCTCCTCCGAATCTACCCGCTTTAGCCACTTCCTTACTGCACCTTCTGATACTCCTAGCTCCTCAGCGATCTTGACATTAGTATAGCCTTCATTCTTGAGTTCAAAGGCCCTGGTTTTGATCTGAGCTTTATCGATTGGGTTCAGCTGCTTCAAGTGATCAGACTCTTTCCCTCGCTCCAAATATTTGAATGAGCTGAAATTGGTATCCTTACCGATTTTGCACACCAAGACATTCTCAGCCGGAAACTGGAATGCTCCATACCGAACCTTGATCTGTTTTAAATATTTTATCGAAGGATCTTTCTGGCTCTCACCAACCGCAAAGCAGGAATCTATGAGATTGATAAAGCTTTTGCTCCCCTGGATATCATTCCTACTGATAGGAGCGAACAGGTTCCTTTTGGGAGTATGAGCGATTAAAAGAATTGACCAGCCATGAATCTTCTTCAGATTGTTCAGCCTGATCAGAAAGGGAGTGGTATTCCTGGCCTTCTCATTATCCGAAATCACACAGGATAAATTGTCAATCACTAAGATCTTGGCTCCTGACTTGGCCGCTTGATTTTCTATCTCTTTAAAAAGAAAGGATTCGTACTCTTCGATATCCTCATCAAAGCCGTTTGGGTTAATTTCTGCCCTCAGAAAAAGTTCGCTAAAGTCAAAATGATCAAACAGGACATCTCGCTCCCTGTCGTATTGTGCATATCTCATTTCAAACTGCTTGGAAGTCAGTTCCAGATCGAAATAGATCACCCTGGAAGCTTTGAGTTCCATTTCCAATCCGAGTGTGGAAAGGCCTTTGGTTACGCTATCAATGATCTGAACTGCCAATAGCGATTTCCCCTGGTTGGTATCAGCAAAGAGGATACACAGCTCTTCTTCATACCAAAATGGCCCAAATATCATTTTGGGGATGGGTTTACTTTTGGCTTCATCCATCCACTCGTTGGCGGATTTGATGGTGAGGAATTCCCCCTGTCGGGTATTATTAGCTTTAGAATTTTCGTTAGTCAAAGTCATAATTTTGGCAATAAGATTTCAGGCAGCATTTTTTTTCGAAAATGCGCTTGTGAACGATTAATAAAGTTTTGAATTAGATCAGCTGATCACCGAGGATGATTTGGTGACGGAAGTGGACGGAAAAAGATCGAAGTACCGACGTGCCTTAGTTGACTTTGTGTAAAAGAATTGCCAAATTGTAGCATACTTTTAACTGTCAGAAGGTCAAAAGAAAACAAAGGAACTGCCTCCGGGCTTCTTCAAAAAAAGGAAAGAATGGTCGTTCTTTCCTTTTTAGTTTTCAAACTCTCCCGCAAAAAATCTATCCACTTCTCTTTGGTGAATAAATCGTCTTTTTCCTCGGAACATGGAGCGAAACTCTTCGCCTCTGGACTCGGATACAGACTCCATTTTAGCAATTGAATAATGGGATTTCACCCCGGTGGCCTCCATGAATTCTTGAAGCGACAACCACTCATCTTTGATGGACTTGGCACCAGGAGTAATGTTGGAGATTTTTTCTTCAAGATTTCTGAATTTGTCTTCTAGCCATTTCTGGCTAACAGCGGAAAACGGAATAAACGTGTCTTGATTCATCGTGATTTGAGTTTGATTTACTCAAATATAAACAAAAAATATAAAATCGGTCACTGGTGCCCGGTTTATTTTCTAATCAATCTCAATCGGCTTCAGATTGTAGAAATGGCGCATTTCAGAATCGAACTTTTCATCAAGCCAAGCCTTTAGCTTGAAAACATCATCACCGCCCTCAATGTCTGTCATTCGGAATTGGAGCCTATTCACCTCTGGCCAATGTAGAGCTTTAAAAATCTCAAAATACCCAAAAAGCTCTCTCACCTCCTCGATTGTCATCAATCTTTGGAAAAGCGAATGATCCAACTGCTTAACACCTGAAAGGAATCTGGTCGGGCCAGCTGCATCCAATAATTCCAAAAGGTCCAAATGAACACCTGCAATGAAATCCCTGAGTTCCTTGCATTCAAAAATCAGATCAAAATAGTCTGCTACTTTCTCCAAAGCCGCCTTCTCAAAGGACTCATTGACAATCATGGACGGAACAAAGTCCACCCCCAAACAATCTTCAAAGTAATCTCTCAAAAGCTCTATATGCTTTTCTTCAGCAGCGATAACCTCAACCAACTCTCGATTGAAACTAGCTAAAGCCCCGGCATCGCCTCCGGCTTCTTTCACAAAGAGCATCCCAAGCCTTGAAGCAAATTTGGTTTTAACGTTCTTGTACCGAACCATCACGTAAAGCGGAAAGCTATTGGATGTCTTTCCAATTTTTTCCAGCTCTTTGCCGTGATAATGCTTAATTGCCAGCTTACTCTTCTTCATAGTTACCTTTGAATGAAAGAGAGGATCCTGTTGTAAGATTCTACAGTCCTTCTCTCAGTATAATATTTTTTCAAGACCGATCCCGGAGAATGCCCAAAAATCATCCTGATATCATTGTCATCCATCCCCAAGCGATCAGTCCAGGTACCGAAAGTTTTTCTTCCCAC
>CAZTJM010000221.1:0-6530 GCA_964613865.1 uncultured Limnohabitans sp.
TCACCTCGGTGATCATCGAGAAAAACGAGCCGCCGATACAATTGGAAGGCCTGAAAATCCGCAGCACCTACAACCTGCTGCATTCCAAAAACTTCGACCCCAACACCCAGGAATACCTCGTGTACGTGCAGGAAGTGGACAAATCGGATCTTCCCGAGCTTCTTATCGAGCTGAGCAAGATCTATTTTGAGCAGTTGGGACAGGAAAAATCCCTTCCGGAAAAAGCCGCCAAGCCCAAGGAGCAGCTCAGCCGCGAAGTTTATCAATGTCGCGACTGCCTCACCGTGTACGATCCCAGCTACGGAGACCCCAGCCAGGGAATCGCCGAGGAGACGCCTTTCGAAAGCCTGCCCGCCAGCTACCAGTGTCCGCTCTGCGAGGCCCCGAAGAGCAGCTTTGCCAAGAAGACCTTTGTGACGCAGACGGAGTAGCCCTAACTGCGTCGTCATTGCGAGGAAAGCCATTCGACGATAGGAGAATGGATGACAAAGCAATCTATCCGATCTGGGGCTCCTCCAAAGAGTTTGCTCCACTCTTTGTAATTTGCAATTGGCTAAACTTGGAGAAAAATCCTCCAAAAACATCAATCCCATCCCGAGGAGATACCATGTTTATAGAAGCAATTTCACTGGCCAAATTCGACCCCGATGGGAACGTACCTATTAGGAACCTAATCACCCTTATAAACATGAGACCCGTTCCGGGTCGGTTTTGGGATCCGGATTAAGCTTGGTTTGAAACGCGTAGTCTCTAGGTGCCTAGCCACATGTCCTCTCCAACTTGATCACTAACCCCGACAGGGGTCAAACCTTGATTAACCATGGGTGCAACCCATGGACCTAGACCACGCTAACCAACCCGACCCCGAAGGGTGTCGAACTCGCGGGCAAGACTCTTTACACATTCACCAAAGGTTCAACCCCCTTGGGGTTGGGATACCTTGGGGATCATCTGGCACCTCCGGTTGCACCGGAGGCTATTGAGAGGTTTGACCACTCCGTGGTCCCTACGTACTTCACATCTGCCCTTCGGAATTTGCAATTCCGAAGCATTAAACCAGGATTTGCAATCCGAAAAACATCATCAAAAAAACTGAAACCTCTCCAATCACCGCAAGGCAAAACCAGCCCTGATTTTTATCTCAGAACCATTCTTTTCCGATTTCAACTCAAGAAGATTACTTCAGGGCCTTGACCTGACAAAGAACCCTGAAGCAGGTGATGCCTTTCAGAATGACGAATTTCATAAGCTTGAAAAATACTTATTTATTTACGTATTTATTTTGTAAATAATAAGTATTTATACTTATCTTCATAACAACCTATTCTACCTGTTATGAAAAAGATCCTTTACGCTCTTGGTCTATGGGCGGTGCTTTCCCTGCAAGCTAAAGCCCAGACCGTCTCCATGGACGCTGACATCCGGCCCCGCTTTGAATACCGTCATGGCTATGGAGCTTTGCTCTCCGATGGTGCAGATCCAGCGGCCTTTGTCACCCAGCGCTCCCGCCTCAATGTAAATTACTTCCACTCCAAGCTCAAGATTCATTTGAGTGTACAGGATGTGAGCACTTGGGGCGACACGCGCCAACTGGCCATCAACGATGAAAACAATTCCTTTTCGCTGTTCCAAGCATGGCTGGGCTACGCTTTCAGCGAAAACTGGTCTATGAAGCTGGGCCGACAGACCCTCTCCTACGATGACCAGCGAATGCTTGGCGAGGTGGATTGGACCATGCAGGGAAGATTTCACGACGCGGCGATGGTCACTTATTTCAGGAGCGGCTTCAAAACCGATTTAGCCTTTGCCTTCAATCAGGAAAGCCAGAAAAACGAGGGCTCTGCCTATGGAATCAATGGCATGTATTCCTACAAGGTCATGCAAATGTTACACGCGAAAAAGACTTGGGAAAAAGCCTCACTCAGCTTTCTTTTTATGAATAATGGCTTCCAGAAATTCACAGAAGAAGCGACTCCGCAGCCCGATGGCGTCTACTATCGGCAAACGACCGGGGCGTATTTTACCTTCCCACTCTCTTCCCTCACACTGACGGGATCGGCGTATCTGCAGACTGGGAAATCTGCTCCAAGTACAGCTCTAAACGCCTACCAGTACATGTTGGAAGCAAGGTACAAGCTGGGCAAAGTAGCGCTGATGGCAGGATTTGAGTCGCTCAGCGGTTCAGATCAGGTGTCCGAATCCAAGGAAAAATCCTTCTTCCCGCTCTACGGCACCAACCACAAGTTTAACGGCTACATGGATCTCTTCTATGTAGGAAACCACGCGAACAATGT
Source organism: uncultured Limnohabitans sp. (assembly GCA_964613865.1). GTDB lineage: Bacteria > Bacteroidota > Bacteroidia > Cytophagales > Cyclobacteriaceae > Algoriphagus. The sequence continues at coordinate 2,295 of CAZTJM010000221.1, forward strand.
CGGATTGAACGACGGCTATTTCACGGCTTTGGTGCCGACGGGAAAAAGCTCCAACCTTTCCGCGCAAATGCACTTTTTCTCCGCCAACGCAGAACTCCGGGACGGGCAGAGCAAGTACTTGGGATCTGAACTCGACCTGGTATTTTCCAAAACCATCGCAAAAAACATCAAGCTCAACGCTGGCTATTCCCAGTTTTTCGACACGGAAAGTATGGCCGCTGTCAAAGGCGGGGCACAAGCCGCCAAAACCCAAAATTGGGGATGGGTGCAACTCATTGTAACTCCTACGCTGTTTAAGCACAGCTGGAAGGACGAGTAACAGCGCGAGGTGGGGAGGACGGGATATAAGCGGCGGCGTTTATCGGACTTGGAATAATTGAAGCCAAGCAAACCGGGGGATCGCCAGATTATTTCCCGAATCGCCCCTTTTCACTTCAAGGCATGCAACAAATCTGGAAAGACTGCATCCATGGACTCCACAGCCCCGCGGGTGGAGCCGGGAATGGCCAACACCAAGCAGTCTCCGATCATGCCGGCCAGGCTTCTGGAAAACATCGCATAAGGTGTGCGGACCTGACCATAGCTCCGCATTGCCTCGGCTATTCCCGGTACTCTTCTATCCAAGATCGGAAGCAATGCTTCAGTAGTCACATCGGTCTTGGACAGTCCCGTGCCGCCGCTAAACACAAGCAGCTGGTTTTCTTTGGCAAGCGATTTTGCATGTTCTCTGATCAGCTCCAGGTCGTCAGGAATTATGTTGTAGGAAGTGATATCCGCGTTCAGGCTTTTGAGTTTTTCGAGGATGGCCTGGCCTGCCGAATCGGATTTAATGCCTTTCACCACCGCATTGGAACAGAGGACAACTGCGGCGGCAAAGCGCTTCGAGTACTTACCACGAATATTCTTGTCGGATTTTTCCACCATGGCCAACCTGACGATGCTGACTTCCTTGTCGATAGGCTTCAGCATATCATACACCGTGAGCGCCGTGATGGACGCCCCATGCATGGCGTTCATTTCCAAACTGGATTTGCCTATCGAGCTGACGCGGACGGAAATATGGATTTCCAAATCTGTGATCTGATAGTCTACCGCTGCAAATTCTATTGCAGAGGGATATATATGGGGTAGAATCAGGTGGGTATTTTTGACCGCAAAAAGTCCCGCAACCCTGGCCATCTCCAGTACATCTCCTTTGGGAACGCGCTTTTCAAGGATGGCTTGTACAGTTTTGCGCTTGCTCACGCTCAGCACTGCCTTGGCCTCTGCTTCCTGCAGTCGAATACTTTTTGAGATCATGCCTTCCATTTACACTATGCCAGGATTTTTCCCAATTAAGCAAGCTACTGGCATAAAAGCGGAAAATCAAAAAGGAAAAGCCCCCAGATTTTGTAAAACGAACTCATCTTCGAAAATATAGTCTTCGCCCACCTTGGCCTCCACGGTAGCCAAGTTGACCACCTCGCCGATCACCAGCACAGCCGGGCCCTTGATGGAGGCTGTTTTGGCACGCCTCAAGATGTTGCCGATCGTGCCGACGACTTCCCGCTGATCTACCCGCGTACCGTTTTGGATGATGGCGATGGGGGTCTTGCTTTTACCCATTTTCTTGTAAATCCGGGTGATTTCCTCAAGTTTGGAAAGGCCCATGAGGATTACCACCGTTGCGGTGGATTGCGCAGCCAAGGCCACGTCTTCGGAAAGTTGATGCGAGCTGGTGGTGCCTGTAATTACCCAAAAGCTCTCTGATGCACCTCGGTAGGTAACTGGTATACCGATCGAAGCGGGAACGGCAATGCAGGAGGATATGCCTGGAATCACCGTACACGCTACGCCATGCCTGGCAGCAAACTCCTGCTCCTCCTTTCCCCGTCCAAATACGAATGGATCGCCACCCTTCAGTCTCACCACCGAACCAAACTCATGGGCATAGGTCACAATGAGCTTATTGATTTCGTCTTGGGTAAAAGAGTGCGCTCCTTTTCTCTTTCCGACAGAGACTTTTACTGCATTCTCCGCCAAGTCCAGAATATCCTCATTGACCAAGGCATCGTAGAGAACCACTTCCGCTTGCTGAAGGGCCTTCACGGCTTTGAGCGTAAGCAATTCTGGATCGCCGGGACCAGCTCCGATAAGCGTCAAGCGGGGAGTTTGGGGTGCGGTTTTCATGTCAGTATAGGTTTGATAGGGTGATGAGTTCTGATTTGGTATTGATGTTTTGCAGGTTAGAGACGCTTTCGGGGTGGATTACAATTCGGTTGTGAGGCAGACTCTCCACGAGTCGGCGGAGTTTCAGTTCGTCTTTTTCTATCGCTTCCGCGAAAGCTTCCAAGCAACTTTTCGGATAGACCCCGATGAGGGGATAGTCGTTTTTGCCGTCGGAGAGGAAGGTGATCTTACCGGGATGCTTTTGGGCTTCTTCGATCAAAAACTCCAAGGTAACGGAGTCTATCTTCGGAATATCGCAGCTCAGGATCAGGGCCTGGGTAGTTTGACAATGATTGAGTGCTGTATATACGCCGCCCACGGGTCCCTTGTCCAGAATTCTATCGGCAATCATCTCCACACCAAAATCCGTGTAGGCCAAATTCCCCGTCACCAAAACAGGGGCTCCCTGTATAACAAAGACAGCCTCCAAAATCCATTGCACAAAGGGTTTTCCCTGAAATGCAACCAGCCCCTTCTCCTCTCCCATACGGGAGCTTTTGCCTCCGCAAAGGATATAGGCAGCTCGTATTGGGTTCAAGTTTTCCATCGCTTTACTAAATCTAAGCATTGTTCAAACGCAGGAACTGCACTTTGTCTCCAAATCCCAATCCCGTGACAGACTCGTCAACAAAAACCAAGGCATTCGCTCTCGCAAAGCCGCTAAGCGTATTGCAGGATTGTTTTTCTAGAATCGTCACCATTCCGTTTTTCTCTTGCGCGCAGAGAAACCTGCTTTTCCCGCAGGCATTTTCCACCTCCCCAAAGAGTATCCCTTTCTCGAGGTTAAGGCTAAATTCGGCACCTGAGGCGATTTTGTGAAGCAAAGGCAATACGTAGACTTGCAGGCAAGTCGCCATTGCGGCGGGGTTGCCCGGAAGGGCAAAGACTAGGGTTTTACCCTTTTTTCCAAACCACATCGGTCGGGCGGGCTTTTGGTTGACTTGATAGAAAACCTCCTCCACGCCACTTTCCTCCAACGCAGCCTTCACGAAATCATAGTCCCCAACCGAAATCCCACCGGATATCAGGAGCACGTCGGCACCCAGCGACTGGGAGACGGCTTCTATCGTTGCCGATCGCTCGTCAGGGACATGATGGAATGCTTCCACCTGAAAGCCCTGCTCGGCGAGCATCGCCTCCATCGCAGTCCCATTGCACTCGTAAACGCCACCGGGATGCAGAGGCGAGCCAGCCGCCTGCAGTTCGCTCCCGGTGACGATTACCGTAATTTTGGGTTTACTGATGACTAAAACTTCCTCCAATCCAAAACTGGCCAAAAAACCCAGTAAAGCGGCATTTAATTTTGAGCCCTTTCTTGCGACCAAGTCGCCTTTCATGACCTGTTCCCCTATTGAGCGGATATTGCCAAAAGGTTTTGGCATGCGTTCCAGGTGGATTTTGGATCCATCCCTGCGCGTATTTTCCTGCACGACTACCGTGTCCGCCAAGTCAGGCACCCTGGCACCAGTGAGAATACGGACAGCCGCGTTTTCCCCCAGATCAAAATTCCAGAAGTCTCCCGCCTTGCTTTCACCGACTACTTCATAAGATTGGGCCGAACCCATTTGGATGGCGTAGCCGTCCATGGCTGACTGGCGAAAGGAAGGAATAGAAATAGGCGCAAGTATATCCTCAGCGAGGTAATGTCCCAGAGACTGCTTCAGCGGGAGTTTGACCTCTTGCAGATTTTGGGCATGCTGCGCGATAAGCGAAAAGGCTGAACTTACTGATACCATCTTCTTTCTTGAATTGTATCGAAATGTAGATAAAAATTACGTATATATACTTACTTACTACGTATTTTTTTAAAGAAATTGCAAGAAATTTCGATGCGCTGGCTTGGGGATTTTCAAGAAATGAAAAAAAGCAGCTTTTTTTCTAAAGCTAAGTACGAGGCAGAAATTAAAATCCGTATGTTTGCATGCCGTTAGAAAAGGGGGCAATTCAAGCCATCCTTTTCCGACAAAAAGGAAAGTTTCGGGGTGTAGCGTAGCCCGGTATCGCGCCACATTTGGGATGTGGAGGTCG
>CAZTJM010000222.1:0-6416 GCA_964613865.1 uncultured Limnohabitans sp.
GAAAGCAAAAAGAGAAATTCGAAAAGAAACTGGAGCGAAAGGCACAGCCGAAGGACGGAAGTCTGGATAATATGATCGCGTATGTCGATGAGTTCGGAAACTTCTCAGATACTCCTCCGGCTCCGCCGATCGAGAAAAAAACAAATTCAAGTCAAACAAATCAAAACAGAGTAAAAACAAATCAAAATTTCAGAAATCATGAATGAAGGAACAGTAAAATTCTTTAACACCACCAAAGGTTTTGGATTCATCACTCCTGCTGACAACAGCGAAGACGTATTTGTACACCACAGCGGTCTAGTACACGAAATCCGTGAAAACGACAAAGTAAAGTACGACCTGGTACAAGGTAAGAAAGGCATCAATGCCGTGAACGTAAAGGTGGTTCGTTAATAGAAGCTCCTACAACATCAATCCCCGCGGGTTACCCGACGGGGATTTTTTTTGCTCTGGGACGAGCAACGGATTCCTACTTTTGGGCCATGTACTGAAACCTGTTGCGGGAACTATCATTTTACCTCGTTAAGCAGCTCTTCGCCTTTTTCAAAAGCTGTGATATTGGCCAGGGTAGTTGCAGAGATCTGAGCTAGGGCCTCTTTCGTCAGAAAAGCCTGATGGCCGGTCACGAGCACGTTCGGGAAGGTCATCAATCTTGCGATCTGCTCGTCCTGCATGATTTCCTCAGAGAGGTTTTTGAAGAAAATATTCTCCTCCTGCTCATACACATCGATACCCAAAAACCCTATTTTCTTGTTTTTGAGCGCTTTGATCACTGCTTTGGTCTCCACCAAAGCACCTCGGCTGGTATTGATCAATGCCACGCCGTCTTGCATCAGGGCGATGGTCTCCGCGTTGATCAGGTGGTGGGTTTCGGGAGTCAGGGGACAATGGAGCGAGATGATGTGGCTGTTGCCCAATACCTCGGCAATAGGCTGGTACTTGACTCCGAGCTTTTTCATTTCTTCGTTTTCTACCACATCATAGGCCAACACCTTACATCCGAAGCCTTTCGCGATCCTGCAAAATGCCCGCCCGATCGCGCCTGTACCGATCACCCCGATGGTCTTGCCATGGATATTGACCCCAGTGAGCCCCTCGATGGAGAAATTGTTGTCCCGCACCCGGTTGTAGGCTTTATGGGTTTTGCGCGCAAGGGTGAGGATTAGCGCAAAGGCATGTTCGGCGACTGCTTCAGGACTGTAGGCGGGTACTCTCACAATCTTGATTCCGTTCTCGGCTGCGGCTTTGAGGTCGATTTGGTTGTATCCGGCACAGCGCAGCGCAATCAGACTAATCCCCATTTTTGCCATCTTCTTCATCATAGCGGCGTCGATATGATCGTTCACAAAGGAGCAGATGGCTTGGTGCCCTTCTGCAAGCGACAGGGTATGGAAGTCGAGCTTGGCTTCGAAGTAGCTGAAACTATGGCCTGATTCGGGCAATAATCGGTCAAAACTACTCCTGTCGTATGATTTGGTGCTAAAGCAGGCGATTTTCATAGGCTTGAATTCAAATATATTGGGCTAAAATGAGGACCATCAATTAAAAATTGGGGATTTAAAGTTGATTTCTTTTAGTTTCAGGGAAAAATTTCTCTATGAAAAAGCTAATCTATCTCATTCCTATCGCGATTTTTTGGTCATGCAGCGGACCAAAACCCGCCGAAGAAACCACTGAATCACTTTCTCAAACCCCACCAGCCCCAACCGAAGTCGCCATGCCAGATTCCGTACTCCGCCACGTAGTTTTATTCGGATTCAAAGAATCCACCTCACAAGAGGAGATCAACAAAATCGTAGATGCTTTCAAGGCTCTTCCTTCACAAATCACCGAAATCAAAAGCTTTGAGTGGGGCACCAACAATAGCCCTGAAGGGCTCAACCGGGGACTGACACACGCCTTTACGCTGACCTTCCACTCAGAGGCTGACCGCGACGTTTACCTTCCCCATCCGGCGCACAAGGCATTTGGAGAGGTTTTGGGATCTAGCCTGGAAAATGTAACCGTGGTCGATTATTGGACTAAACCCTGATCAGCGATCAATAGGAAGCGTTCCGCCGTCGGTTTCAGCGGATTCTTGAACGTTGATCACTTCGGTCACCACGAATTCGCTTGTCCCTCTCCAGGGGAGCATGCCGTTGAATTCCTGGTAGCGCAGCTCGAGGTGTTTGCCCGAATTGCGCTCCAGCACGGCGGCGACGTCCGGGTCGGTCACGCTAAATCGAAACTCGTTACTTTGCAAGGCGCCGGATGTAGGGCTCTGGAAGCCCTCTTGGACCATCCTTCCTTCCCAGGTTTTGAACACCACGCCTTTTTTCACAAAATAGTTGAGGCTGCCGGCCTTCACGCCTTCGCCAAAGACAAAATAGAATTTCCACCAAAAAAGGACTCCCAATACCAGGACTAAAATCAAACCGGCGATCCAAGCGAATTTTTTCATATTTCCACAAAATGTTTGACTAAATATAGGCAGTGGACAGCTTATAATTTATCTAGTCGATGAAAAAACAGACTGCAGACTATCCAAAAAAATAAGCGCCATTTGGCGCTTATTTTTTTGGATAGTCATTTCCTGATCTGTCAATTGCGAACAATTCCGCTTTTAATCGACAAGCCATAGATATTCGCCATATCCGGCCGCTTCCATTTCGTTTTTTGGGATGAATTTCATTGCCGCTGAATTCATGCAATACCTCAAATTCGTGGGCTCTGGACCGTCGTAAAAGGAGTGTCCGAGGTGGCTTTTGCCATACTTGCTTCTGATCTCTACCCGAGTCATACCCGCTGATCTGTCAATTGGCTTTTCGAGTGCCCGGGCATCTATTGGCTTGGTGAAGCTAGGCCATCCGGAGCCCGATTCATACTTGTCTTTGGAGCTGAAAAGCGGTGCTCCCGAGACGATGCACACATAGATCCCTGATTCCTTATTGCCGTTGTACTCGTTTTGGAAGGCAAATTCAGTTGCGTCTTCCATAGTCACCTGGTATTGGAGGGGAGTGAGGGATTCTTTGAGTTCGGTCTTGGATTTTGCGGGATATACTCCATCGCTGATCACCGGCCAGTTGGTCAGGATGCATTCCTGGCGACCGCTGCCGATCTTATAGGCAAGGTATTCTTCTGGATTCTTTTCAGAATAGTCTTGGTGGTATTTTTCGGCTGGGTAGAAGTTGGAGTATTTGATTATCGGCGTCGCAATAGGTTTTTTAAACTTTCCCGATTGGTCTAGATGAGTCTTGCTTTCTTCCGCTACCTTTCGCTGGGCGTCATTATGGTAGAAGATTGCTGACTCATATTGAGTGCCCCTGTCAAAAAAAGATCCGCCTACATCCGTCGGGTCGAAGGTTTGCCAAAAAATGTCCACCAACTCCGAGTAGGAAATCACCTCGGGATCGAAAGTAATCTGCACTGACTCTCTATGGGATGTCTTGCCCGAAGATACCTCCGCATAGGTGGGATCTTTTTCCTTGCCTCCCGAATAGCCCGAAACTACCGAGATCACCCCATCAATACCTTCAAATGGCGCCTCTACGCACCAAAAGCAGCCTCCGGCAAAAGTCGCCAGCTGCGTTTTTGAGGAAAATGTTTCCTCGGTTTCAATCTCGCTTCCAAGATCTTTTGCTTCTTTTTCGGTGGGAGAACTGCTACAGGCCATTGCCAGACCTACTATTAAACCGATCATAAGCGTTTGGATTTTTTTGGATAATTGCATGGTGTTATAACTGCCGTATGATAAAACTTGTTTTGTCGTGCTGGTGCCGCTTTGAGATACGCTGAGCTTCGACTAGGGTTACAGGAACCTGTCTGAACGCAGGCGGCCTGGCCTTGGCTAAAATACGCAAGAAGACGGAAATCGGATTGACTTTTGAAAAACGGAGAGGAAAAGACATTCGACTTGAGTTGGCCTATGTTGAAAGGGGCTACTTAGACGAGGTGCTTTGAAAAGAACTCTTTCAGTTGTTTGGCTTCTTCGTCGTCTACCTTTTCGTCTTCCAAGACGCGATCTATCAGTTCAAACAACTCATCAAACGGCGCTTGGGCCTTGAGTTCACTGTTTTTTTCCAGCCATTGTTTCAGCTTATAGATCTCGTAGGTATTAACGTCGCCGCTGGCCAGCACTCCCTGGAAGAGGCCGTGTAGAAAGTGTAGATTCGAACTGTCCGTCCGTCCGCCAAACTGCTCCAGGAAGTTGCCCAGAATCAGGCGGATCTGCGTGAGCTCCTCGGAATTTACCTGTCCGTTGTCAATGATGGGTTTGATCTCAGTGTAGAGCGTTTGAAAAGCTTCCATTTCGCAAAGCGGCTCGTAGTCCCGGCACCAGTTTTTCAGGGCCTGGAACTCGTTGCGGTTGACTACTCCGTCGAGTGAGATGCCATAGATCAGTCCTGAAAGGTGATATGCCGCATTTTTTCCTTCGGTTATTGTTGGGTTTTTCATCTGGGTGTTTTTCCAGAATTTACGATCAATCTTTATAACATGCTTGAAATCAATGTGTTTTTTTAGGGCCCTACCTGATGCCTATCGGAAGTTGAGTGAAAATACGGTTCGTTCGTTTGGTGTAGAAGTCACTTGGAGACTTCCCCGGTGCAGGTTCATGATTTGGCGCGAAATCGCCAAGCCGATCCCGGATCCAGTCTTCTTGGTGGTATAGAAGGGTACAAAGATCCGCTCCAATGCTTCTGGAATGATACCTGCACCATTGTCCTCTACCTGTATACTTGAGCCAAGGTCTCCCTGGCCAATTGCCCTGAGAATGATTATTCTATCGGCCTGATTTTGAACAGACTCGCTGGCGTTTTTGACCAAGTTGATCAAGATCATGGTGATCTGGTCCTGATCGCAAAGGATCTCCAGCTCGGGTGGTACGATATCTAGTTGGATGTCGATCTGGTGGGATTTGAGCTCCTCTTTCATCAATCCGATCACGTTTTCGAAAAGCGTTCTGACGGGAATGAGCTCCTTTTTAGGCTCGGGGATATTGGTGTAGTCCCGGTAGGCGTTCACAAAAGTCACCAGTCCTTTGCTGCGGTTGGCGATCGTGTCGAGACCCTCTTGGATATCCTGAAAGCCGTCCTTTTTGATCAGCATGCCTTCTTTTTGGACATAGCTGTCTTCATCAAGGATGGTTCGAAGCGACTCGACCAGACTGGAAATCGGTGTGATCGAGTTCATGATTTCATGGCGCAGCACCTTGGTCAGATTTTGCCAGGCCTCCAATTCATTGGATTGAAGTTCCGCGTTGATGTTTTGAAGGGAGAGTAGCGTCCAGCTTTGGCCTCCCATCTTGAGATAGGCGGATTGGATGATGAGGTGAAGGCTGCTATTGACCCGAAAGGAAATCCGCTGTCCCGGCTTTAGGTCCACCACTTCTTTCAGCAGTTTGGGCGAGAGCCGTCCCAGATCGGTAATGTCGCGAAACTGCGGGATCTGGAGGAGATGTTTTGCCGCATTGTTGATCACTCCGATTTTGCCCTCTGAGTTGAAGGAAATAATGCCGGTGGTGATATGCTGAATGATGACCTGAAGAAACAGCATTTGCTCTTCTTTTTCTGCTCTGGTTTGCTTGAAGACATCCATCACCTCATTGAAGGCTTTGTTCACCTCCCGAAAAGACCCGCCCATCTTGCTGTCAGAAGTGAAAGAAGAGGAGAAGTCCGTAAAACGGATGGAGTCCAAAAAGCGGGCGAGCTTATGGTTGATCGAGTTGACGTAGTAGACCATCTCGCCCGTGAGGAAGAAGACAATCAGCGCCAAAATCCCGGGAGCAAGCCACAGTTCCTGGACGTAGTACAGCCAGATTCCCAAAAACATGCAAATGGCAATCAGGATGATGCGGATGGCTATTCCGACCGAAAACCTCCTATAGACCATATTTTTCCAGTCTTCGATAGAGCGAGGATCTAGTCAGTCCCAATTCATCCGCAGCTCTTGTAATGTGGCCGTTGTGTTTTTGGAGTGCCTTCCTGATCAGGATGCGCTCGACATCTTCTATGTTGAGGTGCTCCAAGCTTACGGATTCTTCCTTTTGGTCTGGCTGGGCCATTTTTTGCAAAAATAGATCCTCGGGCTGAAGCACGTTATGGTTGCTCATGATTACCGCGCGTTCGACGCTGTGCTGAAGTTCGCGGATATTACCAGGCCAGTGGTATTTCATCATCCGCTTGACCAATGGCTCCGAGGCCTTGCGGATGTCTTTGTTGTATTTTTTGGAATAAAAAGAAATGAAGTGGTCCGCCAGGAGTGGAATGTCATCCACTCGCTCCCGAAGTGGTGGAAGCTGGATTTCTATCGTGTTGATGCGGTAGAGAAGATCTTGGCGGAAGGTATTCTCATAGACCATGCTGTGGATCGGCAGGTTGGTTGCGGTGATCAAGCGGAGATTGACATCCACGGGACGGTTGGCGCCGACGCGGGTGACC
>CAZTJM010000223.1:0-6301 GCA_964613865.1 uncultured Limnohabitans sp.
GATTCCACCAGTGGCTCAGATGCTACCAGCTGAATCTCAAATCCATCTTCCAACTGAAAGGTTTTTGCCTCTTCGTCCGGCGTCCTCGCCGGGCTATCTCTCGTCTCCGGCAGTGGACCGGACTCTTTGCAAGAAATCAAAAACGTCAGCACGACCGTACAGCACAGCAGGGTCCTTCGAAACATGTTTATTCGGGCATTTTGGGTTTTCAGGCTTGAGAAAAGCGATTTACTTCTCCATCCTCATTTTTCCAAGATGCTTTTTATTCCGCTGATTTACAAGGCGAATTACTCGGGAAAACAAATGCCTCCCCAAAATCCCCGACAACTTAGTCCCAGTCAAAACCAAGCGCCTTTCGGAGACTTGTACTACCTTTGTCGAAAATCCCAAACATGAATTTTTCCGAGCTAGGGCTTTCAAAAGATCTGATCAATGCGGTGGAACGGGCAAAGTACGAAAGCCCCTACCCGATACAAGTCCAAGCAATCCCCTCCATTCTGGAGAAAAAAGACCTGCTCGGCCTCGCTCCGACCGGATCCGGAAAAACCGCCGCCTACATTCTTCCCATCCTGCAGCGCCTTCTGGACAAGGAAGCAGCACTTGAGCGCTTTGTACCGGTACTAGTCATCGTCCCCACGCGGGAACTGGCAGTACAGGTGGCAGAAGTAGCCGAGAACTTCAGCCGCTTCCTGCCTCGAAGGATCAAATCCATGGCCGTGTTTGGTGGCGTCTCGATCAATCCCCAGATGATGCGGCTCCATGGCGTCGAGATCTTGATCGCCACACCCGGTCGCTTGATCGACCTGATTGGGAGAAGGGCTGTTGGCATATCGAGAGTGCATACTTTGGTTCTTGACGAGGCGGACAAGGTTCTCAATATGGGATTCCGAGAGGAAGTAGAGCATATTTTGGAACTTCTGCCGGGCAATCGGCAAAACATCCTCTTTTCCGCCACGATGGATCAAGAGGTCGAGCACTTGACCCAAAAAATCCTGCGAGATCCCACGCGCATCCAAGTGGAAGCCCCGGATTTTACCCCGGAACAGATAGAGCAAAAAGCCTATCGGGTCAGTCCTGAAAACAAGGGGCCATTTCTTCGCCAACTGATCAAGTCAGGAGAGTGGAAACAGATTCTGGTTTTCGCCTCCTCCATTCGAACGGCGGACAATGTGGTGGCCAAGCTTTGCAAAAACGGAATCGACGCGATCGCTTTTCACGGAGAAAAAAGCCAGGGAGCGAGAACAGAAGCTTTGTCTCGTTTCAAATCGGGCAAGACGAGGGTATTGGTTGCGACGGACCTGGCAGCAAGGGGAATCGACATCCAATTCCTTCCCTTGGTCATCAACTACGAATTGCCGAGGTCGCCGAAAGACTATATCCACCGCATCGGCAGGACCGGGCGTGCAGGAGCAGATGGCGAAGCCATTTCGCTGATCACACCTGAGGAATTGCACCATTTCAAAGTGATCCAAAAGAAAATGGGCAAGCGTGTGCCCCTGCTCGATTCGGAAAACCTTTGATTTTTGGGTCAGAAGCTGTTTGAGTTTCGTCCTTTCAGACCTGGGATCAACATAGAGTGCTACTTCTTGCCCCTGCCGGATTTCACGCCCCTTGCCTTTTACAAAAACTCATAGATGCTTCTGTACCCTTCTTTTTCCTCAAAATAGGCTAGTAGCGCATCGAAAAAAGGGTTTTGGGCAAGCGTGCTGCTGTCGCCGATCAGAATCAGCTTTCGCTTGGCACGCGTGAGGGCGACGTTCATCCGACGGGTATCCGACAAAAAACCTATCTCACCCTTTTCATTGGACCTAGTCAGGGAAATCAGCATCAAATCCCGCTCCTGTCCTTGGAATCCATCCACGGTATCTATGGTAATCATATTTGCGAATGCCTTCAGATTGGGGAATTCAAAGGTTTCGAAAATCAGATTTCTCAACATTCGGACCTGCGCCGAATAGGGTGCTACGAGCCCAATCGTCCAGTTTTCCTGCTTGAAGCGGCCTACGCCAACTCTTACGATGGTCTCATTCAGATGCGAGCAGGCAAACCTAGCCTCTTCAGGATTGAAGGTACTTAAGCTTTCAGGTTCCTGTTGGTCGGAAAAGCCCGAGCCTGCGGTATCGATCCATTCCAAGACTGGTTCATCAGGGGCAAAGGCATGGCTTCTTGTATTTTCAGCAGCCTGTAACTTCCCGTGATAAAACCATTGGTTAGAAAAACCCATCACATCCTCAGGCATGCGGTATTGAACCTGCAGCATTTGGGAAACCGAGGGTTGACGTTCGACGATTTTCTCAAAAAGCGTAACCGAAAGTCCGGCTTTCGCGGCTTCGAGCGACTTGATTGTAGGTGGAAGTTGGCAGTGGTCTCCGGCCAACACCAGTTTTTTAGCCTTCAAAACGGGAATCCAAGTAGCGGCCTCCAAGCCCTGCGCAGCCTCATCGACAAATACTACATCAAACAGCATTCCCTTCAAATTAGAATTGGATGCCCCCACCAGGGTAGATGCGAAAACCTGGGTTTTCTGGAAAATGTCCGATCGGATATAATCTTCCAAGTGAGTAGCGGCCTCGCGGATACGGGAGACTTCCTGATACACCTGCTTACGCTGTGCCCGCTCTTCCGGCCCGAAGTTACGCTTATACTGTCTGGCGACCTTGAGATATACCTCGGTCTCCTTTCGAAGCTTCTTCAGATCCCGAAAACTCTCATGGTTGGCGATCTTGGCGTCTAGCGTCTGGCTTAGGATTTTCTCCTCTACCCGGGCCGGGTGTCCGAGGCGAAGCGTCGCAATGCCGAAATCCACCAGCTTTTCGACCAACAGATCCACAGCGGCGTTACTAGGCGCGGTCACCAATACGCTGAGTCCCTTATCAACCGCCTGCCGGATCGCCGCAATCAGTGTGGTTGTCTTTCCGGTGCCCGGAGGTCCGTGCACCACCGCGATATCCCTGGCACTGGCGATTTTTTGACAGGCTTCGTTTTGGGAAAAGTTGAGTGAGGGAAGCTCTATCGCGACTTGGGGGTCGAATTTTGGGGTTTTCTCACCCAGAGCAATATCTCTCAGTTCGGCCAAGCGGGGATTCTCGCCAGCAATGACCTTTTTCATAGCAGCTTCCATTTCCCGGTAGCTGTTTTCGTCAAATAGCAAGTCCACCCCCAAGCGGCTACCCTGCATCCATTCCGGGAGTTCGTCCGATTGGAGAGTCACCACCATCGAATCGCGGGAGACCTGGTTGACAACCCCGCTTACCCGATTCTCTGCACCCTGATATCCGTCTTGAGTCGAAAAAAAGGAAACGGACTTGCCCGAGGAAAAGCCAGAAGCATAGCGGGAATCGACTCGTTCGATCTCCACGATTAGGCGTTCCCCCATCCCAATTCTGCTTTTTTTGAGCGTGACGGGATGCCAGGTGATCCCCTCCTTTTTCTTTTCAGCAAGGGAGGTGTTCAGGAATTTTCTCTTGTATTGGGCGAGATCTTCCGACCATTCGAGCTTGAGAAGTTGGAGACCTTGTTTGAGTTCTTCGATGATATTCGGCATCAATCCTTACTTTAGAGTACAAACTAAACAAAAACTTCAGGGTTTATATCTCAAAAAGCCAGATGAACTTTCTCGCCCACGCATACCTCTCTTTTGGACAGGAAGAAATCCTCGTCGGAAATTTCGCCGCAGATTTCATCAAGGGAAAGGAGATACTCCGCTACCATGGCGACACCAAAACTGGCATCCTGCTGCATCGAGAGATAGATTTTTTCACAGATTCCCATCCACTGGTCAAAGCCGCCCAGTCCTACCTCAGGCCAAAATTTAGACATTATTCGACGGTGATTACAGACATTTTCTTCGACTATTTTCTAGGAAAACACTGGGCGAAATTCTCTGATACTCCGCTCGAATTATTTGTAAAACAAACTTATCAAATCATGGAACGGCACCTCGCCGAGCTCCCGGGCTCATTTAGCGAGATGTTCTATTGGATGAGGAAACAAAACTGGCTCTTTCACTACAAGGAACTCAGCGGCATTCAAAGAACCCTTAATGGATTAAGTAACCGCACGGCCTTCGACTCCAAAATGAACGAGGCTCCCGAGCTCTTGTTGGAAAAAGAAGCTGAATTTGAAGTGATTTTCTTCGCTTTCTTCCGGGAATTGGAGACTTTTGCCCGGGAAAAACTCCTAGAACTAAAGCAAATTCATGGTAGTCATTAAGCCAAAAATCTCCACCTATATCTCCTTGAGTTTGATTTTGATCGTCCTTATCACGGGACTGGTGCTGCTGATGCGGGATTTCGCCTACAAAGGCTCTTTCGGGATTTGGTTCTACCTCATTGCTTGTTCCCTGATCACTTTGGTCATCCTGATGCTGTTGGTGAAGATGCTGGCTGGTTGGCGATTTATCACGGCAGGAAAGGATCACATTATTGTCAGACTGCCGCTAAAAGGCTTGACAAAGACCTATCCAGTCTCAGAAGTCTTGGCTTGGGAAGAGGAAACTGTGATGGCCAACAAGAAGGAGTTTCGACAGGTAACGATTGCCTTTCATGACAAAAACTCCATCGCCGTCTCCAACCATGAGCATGAGTCATACACCGAGCTGGTCAACTACCTGAAGAAAAAAGCCGGCAAGCAGATGATAAAAACTAAAAAAGCCTGATTGCTCAGGCTTTTTCTCAACGCGTTGTTCTGAAATTTTTGTCGTAGAGCGCGATGCTTTCGTTGATAATGCGCATTGCGTCTTCTTTGCCCAGGAAGTCTTCTACTTTCACTTCCTTGTTTTCGAGCTTTTTATAGTCTTCAAAGAATCGGTGGACTTCCTTCATCAGGTGGGGCGGGAGTTCGTCGATGTCATTGATATAATTGACTGATTGGTCTCCAGCGGCCACTGCGATGATCTTGTCATCGGCCTCTCCACCGTCAATCATCCGCATCACCCCGATCACCTTGGCTTTGACCAAAGTCATGGATGGAATGTCGATTTGGGAGATGATCAGGATATCCAGCGGATCATGATCTTCGCAAAATGTCTGGGGGATAAAGCCATAGTTTGCAGGATAGTGCACGGCCGAAAAGAGGACTCTATCCAAGCTCAGCATACCGGTCTTCTTGTCCAGCTCGTATTTGCCTTTACTTCCTTTTGGAATTTCTATCACGCCCATTACATAGTCGGGAGCTTCCTTCCCGATATTGACGTCATGCCAAGGGTTAATCATATTTTCTTATTTTGATAAAAAATGGCCAAATGCCGGCGCAAAGATACAAGCGCAAAGTAAATTCCGGCCTTTAAAGTACTTCTTTATTCAAATTTGGGAGTTTGACAGTCATCGTGGTGCCAACATTCGGCTCCGAATCGAGGACGACCTGCCCGCCCATTTGCTCTACGGACTCCTTCACCATATAGAGCCCCAATCCAGTACCCACATTCTTTTGGGTGGCCCTTGCGAATAGATTGAATACCTCCTCCCTGTACCGCTCCTCTATCCCGATGCCATTGTCTTCCACTACAATAATGGCATGGCCATCAGACACATCTATGGTAAGGCTGATCCTCTTCTCGCCCTCTTCTTTTTGGAACTGCACGGCGTTGCCAAACAGATTGTTGAGAATTACCCGAAGCTTTGCATCATCCGAGTAGAAATCTTCGCGCTGGTTGACCTGAATGTCGATGTGGAAGTGGGAAAGATCGAATTTGTCCCTGTAGGCGGACATTTGATGGTCCACTATTTCGCGGAAATCGATTCTCGCGACCTTGTGATCTATTTTAGTAGACCGGTAGAAGTCCAGCATCTTGTAGATAAAATCGTCCAATTTGCCAGTAGCGGAGTCTATCATCTCAAAATACTCGAGCACATTGGGCTCGGTCAGCTCCATCTTTGCCAACTTCGAAACGCCGGAAATACTCATCAACGGACCCCGAAGTTCGTGGGACAAGCTGTACACGAATTGGTTCATTTCCGAATGCAGCTTCTTCAGCTTGAGGTTTTTTTCCTTCAGCTCGCGACGCATAAAATAAATATCCGCAGCGTTTTTGATGGAGTTTTTGATCTGCTCAATGTTCCAAGGTTTATCAATAAATCGGTAAACCTCCCCTTTGTTGATCGCATCGATCACACTGGCGATATCCGAATAGCCCGTAAGCAGGATTCGGATCGGATCAGGATTGATCTTGACCATGCGTTCGAAAAACTCGGTTCCCGTAAGTCCCGGCATACGCTGGTCGGCAATCACCACGTGGATCTCTTCTTCTTGAGCGATTCTGAGTCCCTCTTCCGCATCGATAGCGGTAAAAATCTTAAAGTCC
>CAZTJM010000224.1:0-6293 GCA_964613865.1 uncultured Limnohabitans sp.
TCTTTGCATGGTTTATTTTAGCTATTGCACAATGGTTGATTTAAACTTCTCGGATCGGGTTATTTGCAGTTAACCCATCCGATAATACCTGAACCGGGGATGTTGGCGCATCTCCGGTTCTTCGTTTTTTGTTGATTTATTTCATCATAGGCATATATGTTTTGGGGTTTATCACTGACTTATCTAAAGAATATTTCTACTTCATCTTGTTGTATTTTATACTCAAACCTTGCTGAATAGCTCAGCCCTTCGAGTATATTTTCCAAAATTTCATCCTCATATTCTCCGTATACCAAGAGGCCAGGAGCTGGCTCGTTTTTGAGTTTGAATTTGACTCCATACCAGTTTTCAAGTACTCGGATTGCCTCATCCATCTTCGCTTTTTGAAAAATTATCTTCTTGTTGGTCCAAGCTAAAACCATATCTGGATCAAAATTCCCCTTCTGGGATTTACCCGTCTCCAAGTTCACCGAAAGCTCTTCCCCTACCGTCAAATTTGCCGACAAAGTATGGTCCTTCTCGCTCTCCACCGCTACTCTGCCTTCCACCAGGGAAACATTGATATTCTCCTTCTCATAAGCAGAGACGTTGAATGCGGTCCCTAGTGCCGTGGTCATCACGCCTCCTGCGATTACCGTAAAAGGCCTTAGACTATCCTTTGCCACTTCAAAATATGCCTCACCGCTGAGGTGGACAACTCTCCTATCCGTCTCGAAATTCTTGATATACCTAAGAGAACTGCCCGAATTCAACATCACCTTAGAGCCATCTTGCAGCGTCATGGTCGACTTGACGCCTGGAGGAGTAAAATGCTCCTCATAGACGAGTAGCTGAACTGGGGCAACCGGCATTTCCTGATAATAAACCAAATTGACTCCCAAACTTATCGTGAAAGCCAAAACCAAAATCGCGGCAACTCCAATCCACTGAGAGTATCTGAAAAATCTCCTCTCCGGGATTTCGCATCGCTTCAGGATCGAGACAGGACTAATGGGCACGATCTCACATCCTTCCGACTCCGACCCTAGGTCATCGAGCTCAGCATCTATCAATTCCCACAGGCGCGTCGATTCGTTCTCAGTTAGACTTTCCTTCCTGTAGCTCAAGTTAAGGACGATCTCCCTGGCCACCTTGGCTTTGGAAATCTGGCCTGGGTTTTCCTTCAGCAATTTGTCCCAATGGATATTCGTACTTTTCCCTGGAAACAACACCCATATTCTAAACTCACGATTCAATACAAAATCTTCTACTGAAAATCCGGAAATATCCACGCCATTATCTTTACACATGAAAGGCGGCGGATCGCCTTTTCTATCCTCAGATTTTGATTTATTTTTTCACTTTTACAGAATCCTCAGTTACAAGGCACCCAGACTGCAGAATCAGCAAAAAATACAGGAGATTATTTTGATTTTGAAATCATCAAAACGACATCATTCTATCTGAGTTGCAAAATCCAAAACTTAATCCCGTTGAATCCAAGAAGCCCGATGGTGACAGGAAGCTTTCTCGTCCTGTCGTGTAAAAGCGGCTAGTACAATAGAAAAAAGGAAGAAATAATCAGTATGCTCTTCTTCAACCTGCTAATTGCCTTCCAAGCTAGGGTGTAGCATGAGTCGACCGTAATACCTAAGATTCCCGAAACCGCTTCGTAAGTGAGCTTTTCAAAAAACAACAATTGGATAACCTGCCGCTGTCGGACTGGAAGTCCCTCAAGTGCACACGAAAGTTTTTTCTGAAGGGATTCGTTGACTTGGCGCCCGATTAGCTTTTCCTCCTCCGATTCCTCCAGGTTTACAGTTTCTATTTCAGAAAGCTCATAGTCCATAAAAAAACGCTTGTCATAAGACACTTCCTTCAAGATCCGGTTGGAAAGCGACCTGAAAAGATAATGTTTGATGTTGTCGGTTTGTTTCAGGCCGCAACGGTACTTCCAAAGGTCGACAAACAGCTCCTGTATGCAGTCCTTGATGAAACTGCGATTGGGCTTGATGGCCATACCATACCTAAAAAGTTCTTGGGAATAGCTAAGATAGATCTTCTCCAAAGCATCCTTGTCGCCAGCCTTCAACTGGCTCCAAAGCAGGTCCTCATCAAAGAGAAAGGAGGATAGAGACGTCGTATTTTGGGTTTGCATGTGGAGATCGGTGAAATAAAACTAACAACTCTCCCAATCAAGGTCGTATATCATCATCAAGAAAGTCCGCTCTAATCCTCTTATTCACAAAAGCTTTTAAAAAGGCCAAGCTAGAAAATTTGGATTAAATAGTATTCATCAAAGAAATTTATTAGTAAAAGATAAGGCAAAAACTCAATATTATAATCACAAATCCAATTTATTCATTATTTTTTTATAAGTACGAGAGGTAAAATAAAATAATATTTTCTTAAAGAGGATAGAAAAAAGCTAACCGAGAATTATCTCTGAGGCAACAAGCTCGAGACCTCATGCGTAAAGAACGCCTCGCCTCCGCCCCCCTTTTCTACTACTCCATTTTTTCAAAAAGAACTACCTGGCTTTGAACTCTCGGCCCTGAGCCGGTGATCGTATCCCGAAAATCGCAAGGTCGCCTGCTTCATCTTGATGTACGAACGTTCAAAAAATCATACTATCCATTGGTTTTTAAGTAGTTAAATATTTTTTCAAGCAATAAACTTCCTCTATTGTAGCATATCGCCGGGCTTGAGACGTTTCTATAAGACTAAACCACTATTATTTTGAACCTAAGCCTGAGTGTGGTTCTTCCGAACTACAACGGAAGAGCCCTATTGGAAGCTTTTTTGCCGTGCACTTTTCAAGCCCTTGATAACTCGGGGCTTAGCTACGAATTCATTATCGTAGATGACGGATCGGATGACGGTTCCAGGGAATTCATTGCATCCAACTATCCCCAAATCAAAATTCTAGAGAACGGCACAAACAGAGGGTTTTCATTCTCTTGCAACCGAGGCATCTACGAGGCAAAAAATCAGCTGATCTTTTTAGTGAACTCTGATATCCGGCTCAGCCCCGACTATTTCCAAGGTCAACTGGAATATTTCAACGAGCCCAAGACCTTCGGGGTCATGGGGAAAATCCTCAACGGGGACGGCTCCAAACTGGAGATAGGGGCAAAAATCCCAAGAAGAACGGGAAAGGTCTTGAAAACAGATCAATTTTACCTCCCTGAGACCAATTCCAAGTCCGCGCCTACTCTATTTCTCTCCGGAGCAAACGCGCTGATTGATCGTCAAAAACTTCTGGAGCTTGGCGGTTTTGACGAGCTCTATAGTCCATTTTATGCCGAAGATCTGGACTTGGGAATCCGAGCTTGGAGGATGGGATGGAAATGCTACTTCCACGGGCAATCCAGCTGCTACCATATGGGATCGGCCACAATGAAATCCCAGCTTCAGAAAAGCTGGATTAAGACCGTGTATTTCCGAAACAGAATGCTTTTTCACGCGCTACACTTGGATACAGAAGAACTGTTTCAGTGGAGACTACAGACGATTTTCCTGGACGTACTCCCGAAGTTAATCATCGGAAAGACTTGGATTTGGAAAAGCTTTCGGGCTTTCAGGCAACTGGAATCCAAAATCTCCGAATCCAGGCGAAAGCTTAACAACCAACTTCAGAAAAATCCAGATTCCAGATCGCTTCGGGAAGTCGAGCGTGAGTTTAATCTACTGCTCGACTCCGAACAGGTCGTCTGGAAATCTTAACTATCGTGCCATGAACACCTATTTTAGGCTCTTGGGCTTTGCGAAGCCGATCGAAAAATACGCCATCCCCTATTTTTTACTCACCGTTTTGGCCACGGTGTTCAACACGTTAAATCTGGCGCTCCTCGCACCACTGCTGGCGGCCCTTTTCAAAGATTCCGAAGGAGTCCAGAAAACTCCGCCGGAGTCCATGACGGATTTCATGGCGTGGATGGAGTACTCTACCTATAAAATCCAAGGGGAATTTGGACAAATGCAGGCACTTCAATGGATCTGCGGAGCGATACTCGTATCCGTGCTACTGAGCAATCTCTTCAAGTATCTGTCATTCAGAACTATGGAAAACTTCCGAATCCACACGCTTCTGAATCTCCGCAATGCGCTCTTCAGTCACGTTATGGATATGGACCTTTCATATTTTACCGCACAGCGTAAGGGCAATATCATCTCCAAGATCGCTTCTGATGTACAGGTGGTGCAGTATTCGGTCACGAGCACGCTCCAGGTTTTGTTCAAGGAACCTATGCAACTCATCGCCTACCTGGTGGTGCTGTTCTCCATCTCTGTCAAACTGACCCTTTTCGCGGTTTTGGTCATCCCTGTCTCCGCTTGGATCATCGCCAGGATTGTACAGAAGCTCAAAGCTCAGGCAAAGGAAGCGCAGGAGCGTTTCGGCATGATGATCAGCTACCTGGACGAGTCTTTGGCCGGTATCCGGGTGATCAAAGCCTTCAATGCAGCTGACCGGATAAAAGACAAATTTGCCGGCGAAAATCGGGCTTTTTCCGACTTGGGTCGCCGAATGGCTTACAGACAGCAGCTCGCCTCCCCCACCAGTGAGTTTCTTGGCGTCGTGATGGTCACAATCCTCGTCCTCTACGGGGGCAACCTTGTCCTATTGAGCGACGCCGGGCTTTCCGCAGCATCCTTCATCACCTATATCGCTATCTTTTCGCAAATCATGAGACCTGCCAAGGCCATGACGGAATCGTTCAGTACGCTGAATTCGGGACTGGCTGCGGGTGAGAGGGTGCTGGAAGTGTTGGACGAAAAAGCTGAACTGGCGGAAACCGGCGATCTGGTCCAAATCAGCGAATTCAAAAAGGAAATCCGATTTGAAGCGGTCACTTTCGCCTACGATTCCAAGCCAATTCTGAAAGAGGTCAGCTTTACGATTCCAAAGGGAAAAACCGTCGCATTGGTTGGACCCTCCGGAGGCGGGAAGTCGACGCTGATGGACTTCATCCCCATGTTTCACCGGCCAACCTGGGGCCGAATCAGCATAGATGGGATAGATCTCAAAGAAGTATCCGCAAACTCTATCCGCTCCCTGATAGGAATGGTCAACCAAGAGAGCATTCTTTTCCACGACTCCATCCGGAACAATATCGCCTTCAGCAAACCCGATGCGACGGACGAAGAGGTGGAAGCGGCAGCCCGCATAGCGAACGCGCACGATTTCATCATGGAAACCGATCAAGGCTATCAAACGCAAATCGGGGATCGTGGCTCGCGACTTTCCGGAGGACAAAGGCAGCGCATTTGTATTGCCAGAGCCGTCCTGCAAAACCCGCCCATCTTGCTCTTGGACGAGGCCACCTCTGCTTTGGATACGGAGTCCGAATTTCTGGTACAAGACGCCCTGCAAAAGCTGATGGTCAACCGTACCACATTGGTGATCGCCCACAGACTGAGTACCATCCAAAAAGCAGATCAGATTCTCGTCATAGAAGATGGTCACATCATCGAGCGGGGTACCCATTTCGAGCTCCTGTTTACGGAAGGAGCTTACAGCAAACTGATCGAGAAACAAAGCCTTGAAAAAGCATGAACGAGCGGCCTCTAATATCAGTCGGACTCTGCACCTACAACGGGGAAAAGTTTCTGAGGGAACAGCTGGAATCCCTCGTGAGTCAATCCTATCATCCCATGGAGATTCGGATCAGGGACGACCAGTCGACGGATCAGACTATGGAGATCATCCGCGAGTATCAGCATCGCCATTCCTTTATCCATGTCATACAAAACGAGGAAAGACTCGGGCTTCAGAAGAATTTTGAGGCGGTTTTTTTGGATTGTACGGGGGAACTGATCGCACCCTGCGATCAGGACGATGTCTGGGCGCCTCAGAAGCTCGAAAACCTACAAAAATCCATGGGATCTCACATGATGGTCTACCATGATTCGGAGCTGATCGATGAGCGAGGCAAGAGCATGGACTATCGGATCTCAGACAAGTTTCGCATGAGTGATTTTGATCGTCAAGAGCCTTTCCTGTTTTTCAATTGTGTGTCTGGACACGGAATGCTTTTCCAAAGAAAAATCTTGGAGTTGGCAATTCCTATTCCAATGGTGGGTTGCTATGACCATTGGCTTGCCTTGATCGCGCTGGAATTTGGAACTATCGGATATTGCCCCCACACACTGGTGAAGTACCGGCAACATGCAGAAAACCAAACAGACATTCTTGGCCGGAAAAAGAGGCTCACTGGCATTGCGCGGGTTCAAAATAGATTTTCTCGTGAAAACACTTGGCTAGACGCCTGTTCAAATGCAGTGGGGAAAAACAAAATGCACCATCCGATCAT
>CAZTJM010000225.1:0-6287 GCA_964613865.1 uncultured Limnohabitans sp.
AAATTTACAGGTTTTAACCAATAATCACGTCCGACTATTTAAGGGGCCTATACAAGATGGCAAGTGCTTGATTTACATGATGATATTAATGATAGTATTATAGGGGCAATAAGTGAACTATGGAGCGAATATCAAAAAGAAGAGCACATGCATTTTATTCTAGATGGTATAAATGAGATCAGATTGTTTTTTGATTTCCCATCGATTTCAAAAGAAAGAAGCTTTAGCTAACGATGTCTAAACTGCTTAAATAAAACGTAATTAATCCAAACGGTTACACATAAATAAAAAAGAGGCAAGCAATCGTCTTTTTTATCGTTTTTTTAAGATTTCTCGCATTCGAAAAATCCGGTTAGTAGGGAGACCTCGAGCAGAATTTCGTCCCCTGAAGCGCTTCCCTCAACTCGGATCCACATCGACCACCCACCTCACGGATCGGAAGTCCGGTCGGGACTGAAGCTCCTCCAAAATAGTACCCAGACTTTCCTTAAAAACTGATTGGGTATTCCCGCTTCTATCCAGCTTGATCATGCTTTCGTACTGGTATTGGTTTTTGATCCGTGCGATGATGCCTTTTTCCGGTCCTAAGACGATCTTTTTAGCCTGAATATTGGCCATCTCCCGATGCAGCGCATGGGCGGCTTTTTCGGCAATCTTGAAGTCGCTGTGTCGCGTGGTGATCTTCACCAGCTTGACGTAGGGAGGATAGTAGAACTTCTTCCGGTCGAACATTTCCTGGCGGAAAAACTCGAAATAGTCGCCTCGGATTACTTTTTCAAAGAGTTCGTTGTCCGGATTTCTGCTTTGGATGATCACTTGCCCCTTGACTTCCCGGCGACCTGCACGACCGGCGACTTGGGTGATCTGCTGATAGGCTCGTTCTCCTGCACGGAAGTCGGGGAAGTTCAAGATCCGATCCCCATCCCAGATCCCCACCACGGTCACTTTGCCAAAGTCCAGGCCTTTGGTAATCATCTGCGTGCCTACCAAGATGTCGATTTGCCCCGCGCCAAACTCATCGAGGAGGCGCTGATAGCCGTATTTATTGCGGGTCGTGTCCAGATCCATTCTCCCCATTCGGGCTTCAGGGAAAAGTAAACTCAATGATTCCTCGATCCGTTCGGTACCCATTCCCATGGTGGTCAGTTGGGTACTTCCGCAGGCGGGACAGGACTGGGGTACTTTTTCCTTATATCCGCAATAGTGGCAGCGCATTTCTTCGGCAAACTGGTGATAGGTCAGGCTGACATCGCATTGCACGCATTGTCCGGTCCAACCGCAGTCCTCGCATTGGATGTAGGGGGAGTAGCCCCGGCGGTTTTGAAAAATCAGCACCTGCTCCTGCTTGTCGAGGGCTGCCTGTATTTTCTCCCGCATCATCCGGGTTGAGTCCAGTTTGAGCAGGTTTTTTTTCCGGTCTGCCGCCAAGTCCGCAAGGTGGTACTCCGGCATGCTGGCATCACCAAATCGATGATTGATTTCTACATAGCCATATTTGCCTTGATTGGCATTGAAATAGGATTCAAACGAAGGCGTCGCCGATCCCAAAAGCGTCCTTGCTTGGTGAAAATACGCCAGCATCGTCGCAGCATCCCGGGCGTGAAAGCGCGGTGCAGGATCAAATTGCTTGTAGCTGGGTTCGTGCTCTTCGTCCACGATAATTAGCCCCAGGCTGTCAAAAGGCAGGAAAATCGAAGACCGAACTCCCACTACAAAAGAAAACCTTCCGCTCAAGACGCCATTCCAAACCTCGACGCGCTCGTTGTCGGAGTATTTCGAATGGTACACGCCCATTTGCGAGCCGAAGACCTGCTTGAGACGGCTGACAATCTGGGTGGTCAGGGCGATCTCGGGCAAAAGCATCAGGACCTGAGACTCGCTCTGCAAGGCCTCCTGGATCAGCTTGATGTAGATTTCGGTTTTGCCGCTGCCCGTCACGCCATGCAGCAAGACGGTCTGTTTGGTTTCAAAGTGTGTTTTTATTTCCTCCAACGCCGTCTGCTGGGTGGCAGAAAGCTCAGAGGCTTCCCGCTCGGGTTCCTCGTCGGCCAAGCGGTTGACGACTTCTTTGAAGCTTTCGAATATGCCGTTTTTGATGAGGGTTTTCAGGGAACTTTCCGAGTCTCCCTCCTCCAGGAGCGTTGCCTTGTCGATGCCTTTTTCGTTCAGTTTCGGTTTTTGAAAGACAGGGACATCCCGCAGGTATTTTAGCAGGATGGACTCCTGTTTGGGTTTTCCGGCGACTGCTTCAAATACCGCTTCCAAAGCAGATTTACTTTCTGCAATCTCCTTGGTCAGACGGATCCTGGTCTCGACTTTCGGCGTATACTTTTCCTGTACTTTCTCAAAAATCAGGATGGCTTCTTTGGCCACCAGACTTTTCAGGATAGGGTGGATGGTTTTTACTCCGAGGACTTTTTCGCAGTCTTCGTAGCTGATTTCCCCGGTATTTTCGAGCGCGTCCAGGATTTTTTCTTCCCGCACATCCAAGGGATACTTGGTCTCCTCCCTGTCAAAATTGGGATTGAGCTGAATCTTGCTTTCGCTCGAAAGCCGCAGTCCAGACGGCAAGGCTGCATGCATGACCTCCCCGATATGGCAACAGTAGTAGTCCGCCATCCATACCCAAAAGCGGATTTGCAAGGGATTGACGCTGGGCTGCAGGTCCAAAATATCCAGAATGGGCTTGGCTTCGTAGGCCTGGGGCGGCTTGTTGTGCACCTTGCCGATGATTCCGGTGAGCACTTTCTTCTTGCCAAACTGCACCAGCACCCGCATGCCGATCTGAACCTGGGGCTTTAGGCCGGAGGGGATTTTGTAGGTGAACATCTTGGGAATTGGTACGGGCAGGATGATGTCGGCGAAATTGTTCCCGCTTTCTTTTCCGAAAAAATCCTGGTCTCCAAAAAGACTTTCCACTAAATCAGTCTAGGTAAGGTAGTTGCGCTAATGCTTCCTCCAACTCCGCGACTGGTCGTCGACAGGCGCGGTCGAAGCACACATAAATTAAGGCATTTCCCTCCGGATCGGGCGTTTTTCCAGCAAGAATAGGGACGTTTTCTGTCAAATTTTCCGACCATGCCGTGATGGAGTTGGGAATATACTTTTCGAAAAGAGCTTGGGCTTTGTCCGACGCGCCTTTCCCGACAATGGAGATTTCGGCAGTCGGAACGATGGATTCCAAGAGAAAATGGGCCCAATTGCAAAGGAAGCCCGGTTCGAGCAGGACCAGGTCCTTCATGCCGCCCAGCATTTTTTGGGCGATAGTACCGTATTTTTCCTCGTAGGTGAAAAGCGACAGGCGGTGGAGATTTCTCGCCATGACCGAGTTGGACGCCGGGATGACGTTGTCAAAAAGCTCCTTTTTGTTGGCGATGAGTTTTTCAGCTTTGGGATTGTTGAAAAAGAAATAGCCATCGCTTTCGTCATAGAATTGATCTAGACAAAAGTCAGCCAGTTCCTTTGCGAAATTCAACCAAGAAGCCGAAGCACTTGCTTCAAAGGCCATCAGTGCCGCACGGATCACGGCCGCATAGTCCTCCAGAAAGGCCGGTGTATAGGCTTGGCCGTTTTTATAGGCGCGGTGCAAGACGCCCCCGACAAGCATCTTTTCCTGGATAAATCGCAGGTTTCCCAAGGCCAGATCGAGCATTCGTTTTTCTCCAGTGGCGTGGTAGGCCTGAATCAAACCCGTGGACAGGAGTCCATTCCATCCCGCCAGAATTTTGTCGTCTTTTCCGGGAAAAACCCTCTGATTTCTGACCTGAAGCAGCGTCGCTTTGACTTCATTCAGCCGTCGGATCAATTCTTTTTCTTCCAAATCAAACAAAGAAGCGATCTCTGCATACGCTTGGGTTTGGAACAAGATGTTCACGCCATCCTCCCAATTTCCGCTCGGTTTTAGATTGTAGAGTTTGCTCAGCCAAGGGAGTTCATCGGGAACCAAGGCCTGTAATTCTTCATAGGTCCAGGTGTAGAATTTTCCTTCGACTCCCTCGCTGTCGGCATCTTGGGCGGAGTGGAAACCGCCTTCTTCCTGGAGCATTTCGGCCTCCAGCCAATTGACGGTTTCGGTGACTTTTTCAAGAAAAAACGGATTTTTGCTCACCTGAAAGGCTTTGGAGTAGAGTTCCAAAAGCTGCCCATTGTCGTAGCCCATCTTTTCGAAGTGCGGCGCAAACCATTCTCCATCTACGGCATACCTGGCAAAGCCGCCCCGCAGATGGTCGTAGATTCCTCCCATTCCGATCTTTTTAAGGGTGAAGAAGACTTTTTCCAGCAAATCCTGATTTTTGGAAATCAAAGCATAATCCAACACAAAGTCCCAAATCGCCGGCATGGGGAACTTTGGAGCCCGGTTCATCCCGCCCCATTCCGGATCAAACTGGGAGGAAAGCTTGGTGCTGATTTCGGCCAGGTCGTCGGGATCGAGCGTTACTTCATTGCTGCCGATGCCATATTTCTCCGTCTCTTTTCGGCTCAGGCTTCGGCCGAAGCCCTCGGCACTCTCGGCGAGCTGATCCTCGTGGTTTTCAAATGCATTGGCGATGTTTGCCAGCAATTGTTTCCATTGCTGATTGGGGAAATAAGTGCCTCCGTAGAAGGGTTTTTGGTTGGGCATCAGGAAGACGTTCAGCGGCCAGCCGCCTTGCAGCCCCATCGCCTGCACCGCGTCCATGTAGATGTTGTCGATGTCGGGCCGCTCCTCCCGGTCTATCTTGATGCAGACAAAATGCTCATTCATGAGCTCTGCCGTGATCGTGTCCTCAAAGCTTTCCCGCTCCATCACATGGCACCAGTGGCAGGCTGAATAGCCGATAGACACGAGAATGGGTTTGTTTTCCACTTCAGCTTTTCGCAAAGCTTCTGGTCCCCAAGGAAACCAATCCACCGGATTGTGGGCATGCTGGAGGAGGTAGGGGCTTTGGCTTTTGGAGAGACGGTTCATCGGGTAGAGAATTGGAAATTAGAAAATTGCCCTTCGACAAGCTCAGGGATCGGGTGGAAATTTTGGTGAGACGTCGATAGTTCTTTTGACCGAGTCCCCCTTTCTAAAAGGGAGCAGGGGATTTAGTCATGAAGCTGCGACGTGACGAGGTGGTCTGTCACCCTGAGCGAAGTCGAAGGGTGACTTGCTCGATCTCCTTAGAAAAATCGAATTCACCATTCAATCGTTCCAGTTTGGCCAATAGGTTTTGGAGAAATTTGTGGTGGGCCGCAGTATCTGGGTTGAAGGGGCGGTGGTCGAGCTCAAGTCTGATTTTCTCGATATCGGCTACCTTTTGCCGGGTCTCGGGAGAGAAACAGGCCTCTTGCCACCTTTCCCAAATGTAGTTTTCCGCTTCTTCGGTCGGGTGGATCAGGTCAGACTTGTAAAAGCGGTAGTCCCTCAGTTCATCCATCAGGATCTCGTAGGAAGGGAAATAGCTGACTTGGTCAAACTTCGCGTTCAGCCTTCCGCAGAGTACCCGTAGGAGACTTTTGCTGAGTTGGTTTTCGGCCACTCCGTCCTTGATGTGCCGCACCGGGCTGAGTGTAAGGATGATTTGGAGATCGGGGTTAAGTGTTTGGATTTTTTCCAAAACGGCCTCCATCTCCGCCTGCATTTCTTTGAGTTCGGTCAGTCTTTTGGTGAAAAGCTTCTGGGCTTGCTTGTGGCAATTGGCAACGCGGCCAAAGTCCTGATGCTCGTAGATCCAGGCAGTACCGAAGGTTAGAATCAGAAAGGAACCTGTCTGGAGGTAGGATCTCGTTTCACGGAGCTTTGCCTGCAAGGTGTCCATCAACTCAAACTCCGACTTGCCGCGGACATCGGAATGTGTCAGATAATGCAGGAAAAGGCCATCCCGCTGTAGAATACCTTTTGAGTCGACCGACTTTTCGTCCAGGCTTTGGTTGATCAGGTCCGCCAAATTGAGCGGATGGAAGATTGTACCAAAAGGATTCACGAGAAGGTCAAACTTGGCATCCTGCATTTTCCGCCCGATCGTCTGGGCAAAGCAAGATCCCAAGCTTAGGATCTTATCGTGCAGGGAAATCTTTTGCGGGAGCGGGAGGATCGGAAAATCTATAGACCAGCGCATGGAGTGAAGGTAGTGAAAA
This sequence comes from uncultured Limnohabitans sp., assembly GCA_964613865.1. Classification (GTDB taxonomy): domain Bacteria; phylum Bacteroidota; class Bacteroidia; order Cytophagales; family Cyclobacteriaceae; genus Algoriphagus. The sequence goes on from CAZTJM010000225.1 coordinate 6,103, forward strand.
TGCCTCTTTTGTAGGGTAGGAGGAGGGTTTTCATGCATCGAAAAATGAAATGCGGTGACAGTCAAGTTGATGAAAAAATCTTCGTCAGTCACTTGAAATTTTGCTCCCAAACCCAGTAAATTCAAACCCATAAGCGGGTGTAGCTCAGTTGGTAGAGCGTCAGCTTCCCAAGCTGAAGGTCGAGA
>CAZTJM010000226.1:0-6198 GCA_964613865.1 uncultured Limnohabitans sp.
GGCACTCCACATCAGTGGAGCCTCGTCCTCGCTCCCGCTGATCCTACCATAGCTTTGGCCCAAGCCGTCCAGTCTGGCAGGAACCCCACGGGAGTCTGCATCGGATAGGATGTTCATGTATTGGTTAAAACCCTCGTCCATCCAGCCATAGCGTGTTTCATTGGTGCCAAGCATCATCGGCCACCACTGGTGTGCGGTCTCGTGGTCTGCGGCACCCTGGTTTGAATTGATCACCATGGGATACTCCATACCCGCACTCGGCCCATCTTGAAGAGTTAATTGGGGAAATGGATAAGGCGCCCAAAGCTTGGAATAGAACTCCAACGCATGGCGGGTAATTCTTGCGGCATTCTCATAGCTTCTGGCCCGCTCCGGCTCATATACCATATAAATGGGCGCGTAGCCCTTGCCTGGAATAGCCGCCCTGGTTCCCTTCCAGATAAAATCCGCAGAGGTAGCCCAAGCAAAGTCATTTACCTTGTCCGCGACAAAATGCCAAGTGAGTTTTTCACCGACTGCGGTAGCCTTGCCCGGTCCCCTTTCATCTTCGGCAACAATGGTAGTTTCCTCGTCCGACTCCAGGATTTTCCCAAATCGCTCGATCGAAGTGGCAGTCATCACCTCCTTTGGGTTTTGCAAGACTCCCGTACCGCTCACTATCCAGCCACCGGGCACGGTGATGGAGACGTCAAACTTCCCGAAATTATTGTAAAACTCCGCGGGGCCCAAGTAGGGACTGGTTTCCCAACCTCTCAAATCGTCGTATTTCGCCAGCCTTGGGAACCATTGGGTAGGCTGAAACAGCGTGCTGTCAAATCGCTGGGTCATGCGATGTCCCTGTCCCTCGGTGCCACCAGGCAATTTGGTATGCCAATCAATCTCCAGTTCTGTCTTGCTTCCCGCCTTGATAGGTTGGGCAAGATAGATGGTTGCAATCGTCTTTTTCAACCCGCTTACCCCAGTTTTTGGCGTCTGCCCTCTTCTCAGCCTAATTTCGGTGAGGTCTATTTCCTCTCCCGCAACATTGATCCGGGTGACTACCATGCCTTCGGTCTGCTCGGCGGGAATGGAAAATCCCCGTGGCACATCCCCTCTGAATATATTGTGATCCAAGCGCAGCACAATCCTATCCCAGTCGTCTTTGCTATTGTTGTATACCAGAATTTTTTCGGTTCCGGTGAGCGTTTGGGTATGTGGATCCAGACTGACCTGGATTGTAAAATCGGTCTCCAGCTGCCAGTAATTTGGGCCAGGCTTCCCAGAAAAATCCCGAGTCCCCGCTTCAAATGCCTTAAGAATCGAATTGGTCATCGGCACATCCCGTCGAATCGCACGATAGTCGGTATCGATAGTATTCCTTTGAACGGTCGAACCCGACTGCTGAGCAAAACTGACGGAGGAGCTAAGCAGGAAAACAAAAAGTAGTTTACGCATAGTAGGAAAGTTTTTTCAGAGGGAAAACATAGTCAATTATCCTTGAATTTAAAGAAAGAATAAGGTCGAACGGAAAAATTCCATTACTCGAAACACCGTTAATTTTGAATCAAAAGGCCAAACAAAACCTAGTGTTCTTTTGGCCGCAAGCTAGCTTTCAAATTTTGTCATACACGACTAAATCACTGTAAATGATTTTTTGAAACAATAACATACGCTAAAATCCCTCTTCCTATCCAACTGATTTCTCAAAAGCCAGAAAATGGGTAGGAGATCGTGAAGCCGCAAAGAGCGGAACAACCTCAATCCTGCATCGGTACGCCGATCCGTCTTTCTTGTAATTGAGAAGCGTTGCCTCCACCGGCCTTTTTTCCACGAGAGCCTCCCTGATCCTAATCTTGGTTGAAAGACTCGTATTGGGCCCCTGAAGCAACTTTGGCTTGCGGCCAATCACCTCGCTGGCTGAATATCCTGTCATCCGTTCAAAGCCCTCGCTCACCCATTCGATCACCTGATTCAGGTCGGTCACCACCAGGGCATCAAAGTCCTTTCTCCTAAACATGGACGTATCGAGTATCCAACCTCGAAGCTTTGCTAGTTCACGGAATTTTAGGATTGTCTTCGCCTTTGGATCGTGAAATCCAGTCTGGGACATTACGTCCCATGCCATTAGAGGGTGGAAAACATGGGAAGCCAAGAACTTGTGATCCTCTTCGGAATACAGATTTTGCCAGCATTGTTCCAAGTAGATATCCAGGCAAATCATATTGTTCAAATTATTTCGGCTTTTCATCACATTGGATTTTATTGAAAAGAAAAAGGAAGCCAGCAACACAAGAACTGGCCTCCAATGGTCAAATTAGACTAGCACAGGTTCTCTCAGCGCCTTGGCCGCACCTACCATCTGGATCAGCGCCTCGCGGGTTTCCGGCCAATGACGTGTCTTGAGTCCGCAATCCGGGTTGACCCACAGATTTTGGTCCGGGATGACAGCTTGGGCTTTTTTGAGGAGAAAGACCATCTCTTCTTGGCTGGGCACCCTTGGAGAATGTATGTCATAGACCCCAGGTCCTATCCCATTGGGATATTTGAATTCGGCAAATGCATCCAATAGCTCCATCTGTGATCGCGAACATTCGATTGTGATCACATCCGCGTCCATTTCGGCGATATTTTGGATGATATCGTTAAACTCGGAATAGCACATGTGGGTATGGATTTGGGTTTCATCCTCCACCCCGCAGGAGGAGATTCGAAATGCACGAATTGACCAAGCCAAATACTGCTGCCATTCAGCCTTGCGCAGCGGCAGTCCCTCACGAATCGCAGGTTCATCGATCTGGATGATCTTGATTCCGGCCTTTTCGAGATCTTGGACCTCATCCCGAATAGCAAGCGCAATCTGCAAGGCCGTCTCGGATCTGGGCTGATCATCCCTCACAAAGGACCACTGTAAAATCGTGACCGGTCCGGTGAGCATTCCCTTAACCGGAATCTTTGTCAGGGATTGGGCAAATGATGACCAATATACCGTTATGGGATGGGGCCTAGACACATCCCCAAACACAATGGGAGGCTTCACGCATCGGGAGCCGTAGCTTTGTACCCAACCATTGCTTGAAAAAGTATAGCCCTTCAGCTGCTCGCCAAAATATTCCACCATATCGTTACGCTCATATTCTCCATGTACCAGCACGTCCAGTCCAATCTCCTCTTGCCATCGGATCAAGTCTGTCGTTTCATCACGAAGTAATAGATCGTATTGAACTTTGCTCAGGTCTCCCCTTTTGTATTTCGCCCGCCAAGACCTTACCTCTTTGGTCTGGGGAAAGGAACCTATCGTAGTCGTAGGGTAAAGGGGTAGATTAAGTAGCTCACGCTGTTTTTCCGCCCTGACGGCAAATGGCGATTTACGAGAGGCCATAGCAGAAGTGACGGCCCCCACCCTTGCCTTCACCTCATTGTCATGGATCAATGGGGAAGTTTTTCGACTCGCAATTGCTTCTTGATTTCGTCTAAAGTCAACATTGTCCAACTGCCCTCCGGTTGCCAGCTTTTGAAGCAAAGTGACCTCCCCAAGCTTCTGCTTTGCAAAAGCCATCCACTTCTTGATCTCAGGCGATAGAACTTTCTCATCCGACTCCAAATCCAGATCGCAAGGCACGTGAAGCAAGGAACACGAAGGGGCAAGCATGACCCGCGACTCCCCAAGCTTTTCAGCAGCTTCCTTTATCAATTTCAAAGAAGCTCCGAGATCATTTATCCAGATGTTTCGCCCGTCAACTACTCCCAGTGAAATTGAAACTGGCTCGGGAATCAACGAAAGCATTTGGGGAAGTTGCTCAGGCTTTCTGACCAAATCCAGATGGATAGCACAAACTGGAAGGGATGCCGCCAAGGCGCTCTGCTCTCCAAGGCCCTCGAAATAGGTGGCGAGCAAAACTTTCAATTTCGGAAAAGACTTCCTGATCTGTTGGTAGGTGTAGGTAAACGCGTTTCTTTCTTTCTCACCCAAGTCCAGAGCCAGAAATGGCTCGTCAAACTGTACCCATTCCACGCCAAGTTTTTCGAGCCTATTCAGGATTTCCAGGTAGACCGGGAGAAGATTTTCAATCAGATCGATACGATCAAACCCCTGCTCCTTTTCTTTCCCGAGAAGCAGATAAGAAACCGGCCCGATCTGTACAGGTTTAGTCTTTATCCCCAGCTGCTTTGCCTCATTGAATTCATCTATGACCTTGGTGGAGAAGAGCTTAAAGAGTTGGCCTTTTTGAAATTCGGGGACCAAATAGTGGTAGTTGGTGTCAAACCACTTGGTCATCTCAAGCGCGGTGAGGTCCATGCCATCCTTTTGAAATCCCCTGGCCATGGCAAAATACAAGTCCATTTCAGAGTTTTTCCGACCAATAACGATATCATGAAACCTTTGGGGGATAGCATTGACCATCAGGGACATGTCCAATACTTGATCGTAAAATGAGAAGTCATTGGATGGGATGAGATCTATCCCGGCCTCCTTTTGGAGTTTCCAGTTCTCCTCGCGGAGCTTGCTTCCGGCCTGCAAGAGCTGTTGGAGGGTGGACCGGCCTGCCCAGTAATCTTCGCAGGCTCTTTTCAATTGACGTTGGCTACCAATCCGCGGATAGCCCAGGTTGTGCGTCAGCATGTTGTTTGCTTTAAAATTAGAAATAGTTAACTGCCGTCTTTGAGCAATCAAACGTATTACTTACGCAAACTAAAATATCAGAAAAAGACACACTAATCCCCTGGTAAAAGGAGGGATATGGGAGTTCAATGCCTGACAGTGGCTTCAGATCGCGAAAGCAATGTCAATGCGTTTGGGGCAAGTCTCCTGACTTTCCTGACGCTACCCGCCTTCTCATCCCAGTATCTGGGACAATGGCATACTTGGATAGCGCTGTATTTTGGCGAGGCCAAAACAGGATTACAGTTGCGCGACAGTCCATGATTTTCACATGGTTCCTTATTAATTCCCGCTATGGGAAACCGCAAACGGCTATGAGTGTAGAATGAACAAAAGAACGTACAGCCCAAAAGTAAGAATAAAACCTTTGGTAAAGTCGGTGAATCCAAAAATAGCTTGCACTCATAGGGAGCCAGCAAAACCAGCCAGCTCCCCTTCTGAAGAAGTCGGCTAGTTGATCTGCTGCAAGACCAAGCGCTTGGAAATCGGAATGAGGGTTTCCTCTATAGGCACCTCCTGTTGGCTATGCAGCCTCCAAGTCGCCGGATTGGGGAGTTCCCTGACCTCACGGATCAGCTGCATCTTGAGTTTCTCGAGGGTGTTGACGAGAGATTTTTGGAAAATCCCGACAAACCAAAATACAATGCTCCGGAATCTTTCCCCAGCGAGCTGAAGAAAATTGGATTTATAGCGAAAGGCGTGGATCTCAGTTTTGTTTTCCCTCGTCATCAGGATAAACCCTTCACGATTGTAGATCGGCTGTATCCCCACCGGTTCAAACTCGACCTGCTCCTCCACAAAATTATAGATGGACTTCCCCTCCTCTATCTGTGAGGCGATCCGGGGTAGGGCAAACTCGGTGATCTGGGAAATCTCCTTCATGACCTCCCCGTCTTCGACTTTTTGCTCAAACTGCAACTGGGCGTTCTTAAAATCGATGCCGTTAAGAGCTTTGGGAAACAACTTGTTCAACTCCGCTTTTCCCGAACTCAGCTCAATCAGCACGCGGTGATGTTCGATTAGATCTGACAGCGCGGGATAGAGTTTCACCGCTTGAAACTCCCGATCAGCCTCCTGCAAGTAGGCCAGCAATTGGTATTTTTTGTACTCAAAATCGATCAGACCTTCAGTGATCCAGTTTTTCGGCAAGGTTCTCATAGGTACTATTAGGTTTTAAGGTTTGTCTTAAAATACGCAATTCTGACATTTTTCAATTGTCTTGGGGAAAATTTGACAGGCTCCACAAGCTTCGAAAAATTCAGTTATCGGACAAAGCCACCACATTTACGGCCGATTTGTCAGCTTTTTTGACAAATGAGCCCTTGGCATAGGAAGTGTTAATAGGGCAATAGCATTTTAATCTAAAATCTAACCTTAAACAATTTAATACTATGTCAAACGTGAACATCAAACCTCTTGCAGACCGAGTTTTGGTACAACCAGCTGCAGCAGAAGAAAAAACCGCGTCTGTTCTTTACATCCCGGATACCGCTAAGGAAAAACCACAAACAGGCACTGTGGTAGCAGTAGGAAACGGCAAAAAAGACGAGCCATTGACT
>CAZTJM010000227.1:0-6187 GCA_964613865.1 uncultured Limnohabitans sp.
TTACCCGTTTCCCATAGGGTTCACAAGGGCTATAAGCTAAAGTTGAGAGCATTGATGTGGAACCCCCACACCACCGATCCGACCAGTGTCCAAAGCCAATGCTCTCCCAGTGGAAGGATGATATCGGCAACAATCAGCAGACCCAGCCCGATCATTAACAGAGGTTGGTGGTTGACCCGGTTGGCCAGTTTCCCGCAAGGGTAAGCCGAAACAGAGTAGGCAACATTCATGGTGACTAATACGATGGGCATCCAGGCGACAGCAAGCCCGTTTTTCGGCGCGAAGCAGAAGAAACGCCTCGCTGAAACGCGCTAGGGTGAAAATAGCGCCAAGGATTACGACCCACCAGTAAACACGATCGAGCTGGCGTAACGCATCCCGGCTGATAGGATTCCGGCGCGCCTCGGTGACCGGTCGCTCGGGCTCGGAGACACCAAAAATCAGCAGACCGACCGCCAGTGCCGCGGGAATCGCCGCTACCCAGAATACCGCCTGGTAATCGTTGGCCCAGAGCAGCATCAACCCAATAGCGATTAACGGGCCTGCAAACGCACCACCGGTGTCGAGTGACTGCCGCAGGCCATAGCCTAATATCGTCAGTCCCTTGCGCCTGCCCAGATAGTCGCTTAGTGCGCCCAAAAAATTTTGGTGATCTGGGCCGTCGCCTCGGCCGCTCCCTCAATAAACCCAATGGTCACCGCACTGACGCCAAGGACGGACAGCAGGTAAACCGGCAACAAGCTGTGAATCATCTCGGACGAGGCATCCATCAGCAGGCTTACCAAGGCCAGTATCCAGATTCCGGTGGGCAATCGGTGCTGGTCGACTCGGCCCTGGGTCTTCACACCTCGGATGCTGCGGTAGGGATTTGCATAGGGGAAGTGTCCAGATTCATTCGGACAACGAACGCAATGAGAGGGAAAACAACCCTGAAAGCATGGCTCATTACCGGCCACAATCAAGCTGGCCTCGAATCAGGCCAGGGTTCCCATCCTCGCCTCCCCCGACTTTGACAATTCCTTGACCTTACCACCACCTCTCCCTGACAGGGCCACCGCTAACATGCCCCTATTGTCAAACCGTATGCGATGTTTAGTGCACCTTTTCAGGACTCCATTATTTGTGAGATCAAACGCTTTTAATTCGCCGTTAAATCAAACCGTCGGCAGACAGGTCACCGGTTTTCTGGCTGCAGGCGGGCTGGCAACGGGTATCCACTGGGCTTCAATGGCGCTTCTTGTTCTGGCTGGACTGCCTGCACTGGCCGCAACCGCTATAGGAAGCATTTTTGGCGCAGTAACCAACTATTTTTTCCAGCGGCGACTGGCCTTTCCCGGGGCCGGTTCTCACCAAAAGACCGTCTGGCGTTACGTATTGTCGTGCCTGCTCGCGTGGGTAACCAATTTTGTTGTTTTTTCTTTCCTCCAACAGGGGCTGTTGCTGTCGGTCACTGTTTCCCAGCTCGCCACAACGGCAGTGCTGGCTCTACTGAACTTTACCGTCTACCAGAGGTTGGTATTCCATGAAAAGACCTGATATTCAACCGGCCAACTTCGCCGGTAACCCGATTGTGTCCGTTGTAGTGCCCGTTTTTAACGAGCGCACGATGCTGCCCGTATTTCTGGATAGAGTGCTTCCCATACTCGACTCACTGACGGTAGATACCGAATTGGTGTTTGTTGACGACGGAAGCGAAGACGGAAGCGCTAACTATCTTGCCAGCACTCTGGCCCAGCACAGCCACATGCGGTTGGTAAAACTCAGCCGTAACTTTGGCAAAGAAGCCGCTGTTACTGCTGGCCTGGAACATGCCACAGGCGATGCCGTCGTGGTGATTGATGCCGACCTGCAGGACCCGCCAGAGCACATTCAGGCAATGGTCGAGGCGTGGCAGTCGGGCTCTGATGTGGTGCTTATGCAGCGCCGTTCCAGGCAGGGCGAGTCTGTGATGAAACGCCTGAGCGCTCACTTTTTCTATCGACTGCTGAATTGCACCAGCCGTACCAACATTCCCGTCGATACCGGCGATTTCCGCCTGATGAGCCGCCGGGCAGTCGACGCATTGATGTCTCTGGGCGAACGTAACCGCTACATGAAAGGGCTTTTTGCCTGGATCGGCATGCCCACAGTAGTGCTTCAGTACGATCGCGCACCCCGGGCAGCGGGCGTCACCAAGTGGGACTATCCGGGACTGGTCGGACTTGCTCTGGAAGGGCTTACCTCATTCTCAACATCGCCCTTACGCTGGGCCACCGGCGCGGGCTTGATCGCTGCGACTCTGGGCGCCCTCTTCGGCGCCTGGATTGTGCTCAAAGCGACCATGCTGGGCGATGCAACCAGTGGTTATCCCTCGCTGGTGGCTATTATCACCTTTCTTGGCGGCATTCAGTTGCTGAGCATTGGCATCGTTGGCGAGTACGTCGGCAAGACCTACGTCGAAACCAAGCAGCGGCCGATTTACCTGACAGAAGAGGTTATCCAAAGCCAGCAAGCAAACAGCAAATCAAGCAACATCAGCAAAGGGCAATACCGCCATGCGAAGACTTCTTAGCCCCTGGTTTCTTGTCCTGGCAGCCATTCTGGCAAGTCGCTTTATCGGCATGGCGCTCCTTCCGTTCGCCGACACAACGGAGCCACGGTACGCTGAGATTGCCCGCCTGATGGCCGAAACCGGTGACTGGATAACCCCCTGGTTTGAGCCTCGCGTTCCGTTCTGGGGTAAACCACCCTTATCTTTCTGGGCACAAGCCGCCTCAATCAAGCTATTCGGGGCTTCGGAATTTGCCATCCGGCTGCCAGCCTGGATCGCCACCCTCGGCATTGTCTACCTGACCTGGCATTTTGCCTTGCTGCTCTGGGGGAAAACAGCCGCTCGCTGGTCGGCGTTGGTATTCTCCTCGATGGCCCTGACATACATCAGTGCCGGAGCGGTGATGACCGACGCCTTTCTGGTGCTTGGCACAACCTTGTCTTTAGTCAGTTTCGGTCTGGTTATGAATGGGCATGTCCGGTACTGGCGATCTCTGCTCTTCGTCGGTCTCGCCATTGGACTTTTGGCCAAAGGGCCACTCGCCCCCGTTCTGGTCGGCATCCCAATTGGCTTATGGTTTTTATTAAGCCGCACTTCACTGGCAAAACTAAGATACTTCCCCTTGTTCTGGGGGAGCGTCCTGACCGTTTGTGCCGTGCTGCCCTGGTACATTCTTGCCGAATGGAAAACCCCCGGATTTCTCGACTACTTCATTATAGGCGAGCATTTCCGTCGTTTTGTTGATCCCGGTTGGGCGGGCGACCTTTATGGCTCGGCGCATGTTCAACCCAAAGGCATGATCTGGGCGTTCTGGACCTGGGCCAGTTTCCCCTGGGGTATTATCGCCATCAGCGGTTTGGTTATTGCCTGGATCCGGCGGGGCACCGCCAGAGAGTCAGTGCGTGCACTGCGCGACCCCGCACTGCTTTTCGTTTTACTGGCAACCATCAGTCCACTATTATTTTTTTCCCTGGCCGGCAACACACTCTGGACCTATGCACTCCCATCGTTACCGTTTTCCGCCATAATGATTGCCCGGTGGCTGATTAGTCTGGATCTGGCGTGGTTTAAAAGGTTCAGGTGGCCGCTGGCAGGAACCGTGCCGGTGCTGTTGACGATTTTTGTGGTACTTGTAGCCCAGGGTGTAGCGACGCCGAAAACAGAGAAACAACTGGTTCTCAAATACCAGGAACTGGCGCTGGGTCAAAGCAGCCCGCTCTTCTATTTGGGCGACTTGCCCTTCTCTGCGAGATACTATTCCAGGGGAACTGCTCAGGAGTTAGCACCTGAGGAACTGCTTGCGACGATAAGTAATTCAAAGTACGAAACCTACTTTATTGCCGTTCCAAAAAACTGGGAGCCAGTGTGGGCGGAACAATGGATCGAGGATGCCAGGACCGAAGCAATAAACCGGCGATATCGTCTGCTATCGTTCAGTGGGACTACTCATCGACAGGAACTGTCACAAAATGACCAGTAAATCTTCCAATGCGTTGAGTCAGACGCGGCTTCGCGTCCTGATAGTCGAGGACCAGAATGACCTCGCCGAGAACCTGTTTGAGTTCCTTGGTGATGAGCGCTACAGCCTTGACTACGCCGCCGACGGGCTCACCGCTCTGCATTTACTGGCAACCCAAAGCTATGATGTGATTGTGCTGGATTTAATGCTGCCTGGGGTAGACGGTTTCGAAATTTGTCGCCGTATCCGACAGGACCTGCAATGCCAGAAACCGATCATTCTTATGACCGCACTCAGCTCTATCAAAGATAAAGAAAAAGGCTTTGAACTAGGGGCTGACGATTACCTGGTTAAACCGTTTGAGCTCAAAGAACTCCAACTGAGGATTGATGCGCTTCATCGACGCTATAACCCGAGCCTGAAAGGGCTTCAAGCGGGCGAACTGCGATACGACCCCGGAACACTCAGCGTTTACTATAGGGACAAATCGGCCGAACTGTCCGGCACGCCCGCCAGGCTCTTTGAGCTGCTGATCCGCGCCTACCCAAGCTTGATCGGTCACGATGCCCTTTCAGAATCGATCTGGGGCGACGACATTGCGGACCACGCCGAAAATACTCTGCGAACCCACATTTATGCTCTGCGGAAAACTCTGGAGAAAGCCTTTGGTGACGGCTTGATAAAAACCGTTCATGGTCGTGGTTATCGCCTGAACCTGCCAGGTGACGGCGAGGCGGAACAATGAAGCAGCACTCGCTCTCCCGGCGCCTGGCGACCACAATCTTTGGCGTTATCGCCGTCACAGTTGCGGTTTCTATGATGGCCGTGGAAGTATTCGTCAACGATGTGGAGGACGCCATTCGTGAACTGGAGCTGAAACTTGATGCCGAGTATTTCACTCAGCAGATTTCAGAACCGACCTTCCAGACCTGGAAAACGGGTCGCCTTGACGTTTATTTCCTGCCGGAGGATTCGCCAGAGTCGATGCTGCCAAAGCATCTGCTGAATCGTCCAGTGGGCTATTCCAATGAAATCGAGTTTGATGGGGTAACCAAAATATTGAACGTCGAGACGGTCGCCCAACCACCAGGCCGTCTCTACGTGTCTCAAGACATTACGATTATGGAACACCGGGAAAGCCTGATTCAGGTCGTTCTGATTTTCCTGGCTGCCGGGCTCATGCTCGTGGGCTTGTTCGTGTCGAAATTTGCGTCCGCTCATCTGTTAAAACCCCTGAAGACTCTGACCAATGATGTGCTTGCCACCGAGCCAGGCGTGTCCATGGAGCGACTGTCACGTAACTATCGGCATCCGGAGTTCAATCAGATTTCAGACGCGTTCAATCGATTCCTTTCGGCCATGGAGGCGGTGCTTGAACGGGAAAAGTCGTTCGTTAAACTTGCCAGCCATGAACTCAGGACGCCCCTGGCCGTTATTCTGGGTGCACTGGATGTTCTGGAACAGCGCAAAACACTTTCGGAAGCCGACCAGAAAACGCTGAGACGAATCCGCAAGGCGACCCGCACAATGCGGGAAGACACAGAAATGCTATTGAGCATTGCCCGCGGACAACCGGAAATGGGCGACTCAGACAGGATCGATGTGGTATCGGCCATCGGCGAAATCATTTCCGACATTAAGGATCTGAACCCGGCTTTTTACGGCCGAACGGTATTTCATCATGACCGGGATCACGTCATCCTGAACTCTGAGCCCGCCCTCGTCAGAATGATTATTCGCAATCTGCTGCAGAACGCTCTGGGACACACCGAAGCCAACGTGCACATTGCTGTGGCTGACCAGACCCTGCGAATTCAGGACTTCGGCAAAGGTCTTAACAAGTCGGTCATTGAGAACATTTCAGCCGTCAGCAGACCCGGAACCAGAAAGCTTGATCAAAGCAGCTTCGGCCTGCTGATCGTGCAACTCGCTTGTGAGCGCCTTAACTGGAGGTTTCAGGTGGAAAAATCGGACGCCGAGGGCACGGTCTTTCTGGTTTTAATGAAAGACCTCGTCAGCTAACAGCCTGCTGGCCCGCCGGCGCTAATGCTCAATCCTTCTGGGGCAAGTCGTATTTTTGCTCCCGGTAGAGCCATAGCGGAAGCTGGGCAAATGCCAGAGCACGCTGGAACGACGCTCCCGGAGGCAATGCTCTCAACTTTAGCTTATAGCCCTTGTGAACCCTATGGGAAACGGGT
>CAZTJM010000228.1:0-6136 GCA_964613865.1 uncultured Limnohabitans sp.
AAATTTAACCACTTTTTGACTCAGAAATAAATCCTATTGCATAATCAAGGTTGAACATCAATCATTTAAGAGCGGTCTTACCAACTATTTTTGACCATTAAATCATTTTAATAGATCGTACGGATTAAGTTTTTCTGCAAGTCCTATTTTAGAAGTGTTCATGACCGCCCAAAATCTTCAATTGAAGATTTTGGGCGGTCATGAATCAGGAATCAGAAGGAACCACAAACTCCTCTATCTCAAAAAGCGAAACTAGGCTATGAAATCTCAATTTTTACCATTAACAACTACTCTGCCTCCCACCGGAGATGATAGTTTTATTTCCAATTGATACTTCATAGGTTTAAAATTAGCTACTACAGTTACGTTTCTATTTGGCATTATATAGACTAATTCAGATTCTGAACCAACTATATGCCCGTCTATAGTCCAATTTAAGAATGTATAGCCTTCATTCGGAATGGCTGCTAACTTCACTTCTGTTCCTTCTTTTTGTTTTGAAACACTTTCAATATCTGAAATTGCCCCATGGGAACTTGGACTTGCAAGTAAATTAAGAGTATAAGAGGGTTCAACTTTTTCTGATGGATCTCTAGGCAAATGGATTGTCGGATCATCTGCATATGCAGTAATTATTCTCGGGATTGTAGGTGCAGCATACCATGCAATTCCCGCCCGAAGAGGTTTTCCAAGAGCATTGCGGTTGTTTTGGTCTTTATCCCAATAGGTCACAACGTTTTGATGATCCGCGATGAGATGGTGCGTCCCATCTAAATCAATCTGCCAAACTGTAAATCTTCCATTTGGAATGCCAGGGCTCGACTTAATATATCTTGCTTTAATCCCAAACCATTGTCCAATAGGAATATTTTTAGTAGGATGTGACCCGACGTGGTTTTCGCCATCCTTTCGCCAAAATTGCTCCCGCGCGGTCGCTATCAAGTAATTTTTGCCATTTCTAGAATTGATATATACTGCCGTATTTGCATGAGATTGAAAATAAGACCCCATCGATTGGTCGGTCAGCTGCTTCCACTGCATTACCATTACCCCCCATCCTACATTTGTGATCGCTTGCGGGATATAATACCAACTAGTTAATATATGGTCGGGATTGTTGTTTATCCTATCGTCGTCAAAATGCCTAATACCAGTTTCTCCACTACTGGAAGTAAAATCTAATTGCATTTTAATAGACTTTTTACCAGTCTTTCCAAAAGCAGGACTTTCACTCACTATATCAGAGAATTTTTTGGCTCCAGAATTCTCACTCGGACTTTGCCATATGTTTCTTAATTTAAATGAAGGATCCGGCCACGGTAAGCCTAATATTCCATTTTCAACATCTCCTTCCCACAACAGCTTTCCGAGCAGATACCTTGAAGTATCATTACTATTTACCTCTGAAGACTGATCAATTATGGAGCCGCGATAAAGCTTTCCCACCGAGGAACCGGCTTCAAGATTGAAATAAATAAAGAGCAAACTTGCTATACCTAACAAACTGATTAATTTTATTTTCATATTTTTTAAAGTTTTAACTCATCAAAAGTCCCTTATCGTAAGATACTATATAAGTTAGTGGACTGAATTCTTCCGCAAAGAAGCATCTTATCCTTTTTTTGCGATACATACTGACTTTTTTATTTGTAAAGTTGTAGATCCCAAATTGGAAGAAGATAGGAAAATTTGAGTTTTTATTCTATTTGAAGTTTATTGATAGATTTAGTCAAGCAGGATTGCTTATTTTTTAATGAATTTTTTGTTCGAAATGTTATAACCATTTGCAGTCACGTATAAAACATATACACCATTTTCCAAATCAGATATGTTAATTATTACTTTAGACCCCTCTGGTCGTGCTGAGAAAGTTTTTCGTATTACACCATTCATCGACACTATTCTAAACTCAAAATCATAAACACCATCCAAATTGGTAAAGATCACGTTAAGAAAATCCATCGCTGGATTAGGACCAATAACATAGTTCAATCGTACATTTGAAGCTTCTTTAGTTTCGATATTTACAGATTTTAATACCACTGGGTCAGAGAAATGGGTTTTGCCTCTTGTATCGGTGATCACAGCTGTAAGTTGATGATCGCCTTGAGGCACATTTTTCCAATCAAATCCTTTAAGAAAATCCTTTGTGATATCGCCGAGTAACTCCTCGCCGTTAAACAGTTCAATTTTCTCAATTTCTGCGTCATTGTTTTCTATTTCAAATTCAACGTGTATGTCAGACAATGCTTCAAACTCAGAATTTTGATTTGGCAAAGTTACGCTTATCTCAGGATCCACAAAAGTCCTGACATGTTTGGTAAGCGAAATGTCTTTCCCAGGCATATCCAGTTCGTAAATTGCCTGATCACTGACTTTTTCACCTTCCAAACTCCAATGGTCAAATACTAAATTTTCTTCATCTTCAGCCAAGAATATCAATTTTTCACCTACTTCCGCTTTAGTGGAGCTGGTGGTATCTATGGTGTTGCTGGGTATTTCATCGACAATTGTTGATACGGAGACTCTAAACGTCTGCTTGCCCGCAAAATCGGGATAGGTGATCTTGCTGGTTATCAGTACTGAGATCTCCTCTTTCGACAGCTGTCTGTTCCAGATCCCGACGTTGTCCAAGACCCCTTCTACCCTTCTTGTATTGGCTGCATTCCTCAGCAAGGAAGACGAACCGACCGTCAGTTCCATCTCCGATGACTTGACAGTCCCTGATAACGCTGAAGATCTCTCCGGACTGACCTTGTCCAGATACAAACTGAACCCCTCCCCGGATTTGTAGGTCGCAATTACCCTTACCCATTTCCCCACCGGAACGGTCTGGGTGGACACCCAGTCCTTCAGGTTGGGAATGTTTGCCCGGAGCCTGATCCTGTTATCATGGGTGATCGCCATGGAGTAGGTCTGGTTTTCGGGCCACGATGATGAAAACGTCTTCCCGACTATGACCGAGCCGTTGCCCTGGCCATTGCCCTCCCGGAAGATGTCAGCCATCAGGGTAAATTCGGTACCCAGATTAAGGCTGCTGCTGTGCGGAACGCTCGAGATAGAGGTTTTCCCGTCGTACTTGTTCCCCTTCTCCGTGAAACCGGACACCTGGGCGATCCCGCTGTTTTTCCCGTGGTTCTGCCCATGCGAATCCATGAGGGAACCCGACTCATTGCTGTTCATCTCGTAAAATGCCACCAGGCCATCCAGCAGGCCTGTGCCTGACAAGCCCGTCCCTGGCAAGGAAGCTTCAGGTTCGTTCCCAACGACATTTATGGTAACCGGGGTCGACTCGACGATCACCCCGTTAGAATAGTATGCCTTTGCCTTGATGATGGATTGGCCCAAGGGAGCTCCTTTCCAGATATAGCTGAAAGTACCCGCTTTGAGGGTGGCAATTAACTTCGTGCCGCCGAAAAGCTCAATTTTCTCAACCTTCCCCTCTGCCGCCAACTCAATCTGGACAGCGCTAAGTGCGTCAAATTGGGAATTTACGGCGGGCGAAACTATACGGATTGTTGAAGTCTCCTGCTTGCCGGCAAAATCCGGGTAAGTGATCTTGTTGGTTATCAGTACCGAGATCTCCTCTTTCGACAGCTGCCTGTTCCAGATCCCGACGTTGTCCAAGACCCCTTCTACCCTTCTTGTATTGGCTGCATTCCTCAGCAAGGAAGACGAACCGACCGTCAGTTCCATCTCCGATGACTTGACAGTCCCTGATAACGCTGAAGATCTCTCCGGACTGACCTTGTCCAGATACAAACTGAACCCCTCCCCGGATTTGTAGGTCGCAATTACCCTTACCCATTTCCCCACCGGAACGGTCTGGGTGGACACCCAGTCCTTCAGGTTGGGAATGTTTGCCCGGAGCCTGATCCTGTTATCATGGGTGATCGCCATGGAGTAGGTCTGGTTTTCGGGCCACGATGATGAAAACGTCTTCCCGACTATGACCGAGCCGTTGCCCTGGCCATTGCCCTCCCGGAAGATGTCAGCCATCAGGGTAAATTCGGTACCCAGATTAAGGCTGCTGCTGTGCGGAACGCTCGAGATAGAGGTTTTCCCGTCGTACTTGTTCCCCTTCTCCGTGAAACCGGACACCTGGGCGATCCCGCTGTTTTTCCCGTGGTTCTGCCCATGCGAATCCATGAGGGAACCCGACTCATTGCTGTTCATCTCGTAAAATGCCACCAGGCCATCCAGCAGGCCTGTGCCTGGATTGGAAACGCCAGGTTTGGCTGGATCGGTTGGTTCGGTGGGTTGGGTTGGTTCGATTTCAAAGTTTGCCTGGATGAGTATATCGTTAGAGGGCATGACAAACTCATATACCAGAGATCGACTTACTTCTTTACCACTGATTGTCCAGTTCAAAAACCTATACCCAGGATTGGCTGTCGCTGTCAATATGATTTTTTCTCCAGGGTAATAACCCGGCTCGTTGTCATCTTCCGAATAAGCGTTGGAGGAGGTGCTCTTTTTTGACGTCAAGAGGATCATCTCAGTGTCATTATAGACATTAGATTCACTCGACGTAAAGAGATTATCTTCCAATTCCATTTCGTCCCGACTGAACAAATCTCCGTTTAAGGAAATACCGTCATGATCTTTATCAGAGTTTTTGACAACATGTTCTTCGTCGACACGTACAAACGGATATGATTTCTTGTCTAATGCAAACTTCAAGTGTTCATTTCCATGACAGTAATTTTCAAGAATTAGTGTCAAAAAAAGGCTTAGCATTAACGCTAAAGTAAATTTGTTTTTCATAAGTAATCATTTCGCAGGTTTGCACCTGACAAGGGTGATGGACAAGTTTAGCCGATTGGCCTTTTGGGTGAATTGTTGAACTATGCTACAACCAAAGACAGGGTGGGCTTTCGTGTATGCTATCGTTTACCAAAAATTAAATTTGGATCAATAAGGGCATCATTTCCAATCATCATACCAAACCAATTTCTTCGGAGAGTGACCATCATTTTCGCGCGCACTCGGACGACTTCTCCTCGTTGATATTAGAGGTTTGATGACTGGGCAATAAACAGCATTGACACCTAATCAATTTTTGATAGGGATTTTGACTGGTGGACTCGAGCAGAATATTGTGGGGTGAACACAACCGTTATGCTCGTTTTTGGGTGATTCCGGTGGGTGATTCCAGATTTTACTCGTAATATTTTAATCCGATTTCCTCATTTCGATTACGGAGGCCCACTTTCAAATGAGATACCGTCCATCAAATTTCCAAAGAAACTTGAACTAAGCTCAGTTATCAAATCAAAATGGCCCAAACACACTGAGCGTGTCCAAGTTGAAACCGACGACTTCTGAAACAGTTTGTGGGTCTTATCCACAATGAAAGTTTTGGGTGACTTCTTTTCAAAACCCGACATATCCGTAATTCTTTTTCATTTCAACAACCATCTTTAAACCTAACATGATACTAAATCGAAATACTCATAAGAACTATTCAATGTATTGTTATACTCTATTATTATTTTCAACAGAAAATAAATGCATTCCATCACAGCCAGCAGTTAGATTTAATATCAACCAACAACCTTGATGAACTTCTTGAAACTTCGCGATAGAGAATAAATAATGCGCATGGATGCGAATATATTTAAATCTACCCCTTATTTCATTTCCAATTTAATGTTGTAAAAGAACGTAAATTTGAACTTTGCATCTTGGAACAAAATATTTTGCTTTTGACATCAAACAAAACGTTATTCCGAAATACTTTACTTTCCAATCAATAAATGTCTTTTATTCTAATCCACAAAATAAAAGCAAAAAAAAATATTTTCAATAAACAGTTTTCACAACAAAAAGCCCCTACTATCGGCCAACAAGCCTTTCAGAAAATATGAACATAGAAAACATCTAGGATATTAATTGATCAAAATATCTATAGTTTATATATAATTTCCTTTACAAAATAATGTTGCAGAAGAAACAAAATATGCACCCTATACTTTAAGAATAAATATTCTGCTTTTCATATCACACTAAATGCTCCGGAACACTTTGCATTCCAATCAATTAATCCCATTTACTTTTTCACATAATAAGGTGAATGCAAGTGGTCTAGCCCCCTATTAATCGGACAATTGAGTTTTTGAATTTGTATAACCGG
>CAZTJM010000229.1:0-6113 GCA_964613865.1 uncultured Limnohabitans sp.
ATAAGTCCGATCACTTCATTGATTTCGTGGTGTCCGAAATATCGTGAAATCGGAAATCCATATCCAATAAGACCCAAGATCAAGCCTCCCAAGGTTGTTTTTACATAAATTGGCATCGATACCAACTCAAAGGCTTTTTTACATCCCTTCGTACAAAAGATAAATATCCAAGCAACTGCTGATCCCAGGACCGCGATACCAAAAGCATATCCAAAATCGAAAATTCCTTCGTAGCTGTATTGGGGAAAATTCCAGGTGGGCCCCAAGCCTAAATGAATGATCAAGGCAAAAACGATGTAGCTAAAACAACTCGCTACCAAGGCCGGAATCACTGCCCGGTAATATTCCAGCATGTGCTTGTGGTGTAGAATCTCCACGGCAAACAAACTTCCCCCCAGGGGAGCTCCAAACAAAGCTGTAAACCCGGAAGCCATGCCTGCGATGCTGTAGGTTCGGAGCTTCTCTCCTTTTAATCTAAAAATCTTCCCCAACCAAGTTCCAGTCGAACCCGTAACCTGCACCAAGGGTGCTTCAGGCCCCAAACTCCCACCTGCAGCCACGCAGATCAGGGAGGAAAGGATCATGGAAGGATTGTTTTTGGGATTAAGCTTACCCTTGTTAAATCGAATATTGTTGACAATCAAATGTATCTCTCCCGGATCTCCGATCCAATGAATGATCAGGCCCGCCAGCAGGCCGGCAACAGTCATCAGCGGAATCACGCTCCAACCTTCAAATCCCGCTAACCCGTGCATGAGAGATTCCAGCGTGATCCAGTAAACTCCGGCGATACTTCCCCCGATGAGGCCCAATAATGCCCAAAGCCAAAAATCCCTGCTGAACAAAAAAGGACTAAACCGAATTGGCTGATCCAGTAAATTGGCATAGCCAATGAGTTTGCGTTTTTGCCTGATTTCCAAAACTTATGCAGTTGATCAAGCTGGCAAAATAAACCCAACTTATGACCAAAGTGAAGAAAAAAGAGAAAAAATGAAGAAGAGAAGGCCTCTTTGCCTCTAACATTTATGCAAAAGCTAAGCTTCGATAAAGTATCACAGAAGTTCCAGCATCCCCATCAACTTCCCTCTAACCTCTCCTGCCAACTCCTCAATTGCAGGATTTTTAACTACCGACATAGCCGCCGCAGGATCCATTATCGACACTTCATAGTGATCTCCTCCGAGACTCCGGATGGTCACATTGCAAGGCAAAAGTGTACTCACATTCGGCTCCGCGGTGAGCACTTTATCTGCGAAAACCGGATTGCATGCACCGAGTATCAGAAAAGGAGGATAGTCCTTGTCAAGCTTTTTCCTCATGATGGCCTGAATGTCGATTTCGGTCATAATCCCGAAGCCAACTTCTTTAAGACCAGCTTCCACTTTACTACGAAGAGAGGCAATACCTTCGGATTTCTGGACTTTTGATTGATAGTAAGACATGAGCTTAACTGTTTAAGTGGTTGGTTTCAGATTCTTTGAAAGAGACAAACGGAGTAGTTTTGTGCGCTTCCCAATGGTGTTTTATGGTCATAATTGATTCCTTCCAGCAGACGGAATTCCTGTTCGAAAAACTCCTCCAAGTCTTTTATATTATACTGCTTCACTGGCAAACCGCTGCAGGTGTTTGGGCCATTTTTCGAAAAAGCCGCCACAACAAAATACCCTCCAGAAGGTATGGAAGTCTCAACCAAACTCCGGTAAATGAGCTGGTCATTGGCATCGGAAAGAAAATGGAAAACCGCCCGGTCATGCCAAAGCAGAAACTTTTCTCGGGGCTTGAAATCAAGAATATTTGAGTCCACAAACTTTACCTGCTCTTTCCGATCTCCAAGGCGCTGTTTGATTTTCTCCAAAGCCGTCTCAGAGATATCCAATACCAAAATATCTTGATAGCCTTTTTCCAAAAGATGATCCACCAGCTTACTGCCACCTCCCCCTACGTCCAGTATGGCTGCATTTTTGGGGATTCGGGTTCTACCAACAAAATCCAAAGAAACCTGTGGTATTTCCTGATGCCAGCCTACTTTGGTGGTGTCTTTGGTTTGATAGATTGTTTGCCAATATTTTTCCAGGGTGGATTCCATCTCTTTATTAGGCACATGCGAAGATGCTCCTTGGATCGCTATTTTTCAGTGACTTATATTACATGAAAGCCATATTAAGAGGGAAATCACGTCCTCCATACAGATTTTTCCAGAACAAAATCAGGTTTGGGAGCCTGTGCCAAATCTCCCAAAGTCTCTTTGTCCCCACGAAAAAGCTGCAGGTAAAACGTGCCCGAAAAACCTTTCTCTCTTAGCCAATTTTCCATTTCGTTCAGCTCCCGATAGTTCAAAAGATCCGGGTGAACCGTGGTCCTAACCTCAAACCGAACCGAGGAATCAAGCAGAATTTCCAATGATTTTTCGAATGGTTTGAAAAGATGGGATCGGGTGATTTTCCAGTAATTCCCTTGCATTCCCTTGAAGTCCAAGGCAACAAAATCAACAAGGTCTTCCCGAATCAACGCTTCCAAAACATCAGTACGACTCCCGTTGGTGTCGATTTTCACTTCAAAGCCCATCGCTTTCAATTCCCGGGCAAACGGGATAATCTGCGGATGAATTGTGCACTCTCCTCCGCTAAAAACCACCCCATCCAAAAGGCCAGTCCTGGTAGTCAAAAACTCCCGTACATCATCCCAACTCAGCTTGCCTTTTCCCAGCACAATCTCCGGATTGTAGCAATACGTGCAGCGCATGTTACACCCCGCAAACCAGAGGATACAGGCCGTGCGGTCGGGAAAATCAAGCAAAGTAAAAGGGGAGATGCTGAACACAGGCCTCCCCTTTTCCAGGCTACTTGACGAAGTGTTGACGCTGCTTGTGTTCACCTTTTTTTCCGATGTTGAAGCTTTCGACTGGGCGATGGTAACCCATCACACGGGTATAAACCAAGCATTTGGTACGTTTTTCCTGATTCAATTCAAGAAGGGTCTGGGGTTCAAGAGTTGTCTGCATAATTGGATGGATTTTGTTTTAAGACATTCAAAAGATCTTCGTCACATTGTGGGCAGTATTCATGTTCGCCATTGAGGTAGCCGTGGACCGGACAGATGCTGAAAACCGGGGTCAGAGTAATGTAGGGCAGTTTAAAGTTGGAAAGGACTTTTTTGACGAGTCGGCGGCAGGCTTCGGGCGAAGAGATTTTCTCCCGCATGTACAGGTGGAGAACCGTTCCTCCAGTGTATTTGCACTGCAATTCATCTTGCAGCATCAGCGCCTCAAAAGGATCATCGGTATGATCCACCGGAATCTGGGAACTGTTGGTATAATAGATATTTTCGCCCATCCCAGCCTGGATAATATCGGAGAAGCGTTTCTTGTCTTCCTTGGCAAAACGGTAAGTCGTGCCTTCCGCCGGAGTAGCTTCCAAATTGTAGAGATTACCGGTTTCCTTCTGAAACTCCTTCATTCTGCCCCGGATATGCTCGAGCAGTTCAGATGTTAAATTTTGACCAAAAGTCCCGGTGATATCTTCTTTTCCTCCCGTGAAATTCAGGATCATCTCATTAAGCCCATTGACTCCGATGGTGGAGAAGTGGTTTCGGAAATGCTTCAGATAACGCTTGGTATAGGGATAAAGGCCGCGGTCGTACATTTCCTGGATAAATCCCCGCTTTTTCTCCAGCGTAGACTTGGCGAGCTGCATCAGTTTATCCAGTCGCTCGTAGAGTCCGGCCTTATTTCCGGCAAAAAGATACCCCAACCTCGCCATATTGATCGTCACCACGCCGATGCTTCCGGTCATTTCCGCACTGCCGAAAAGCCCATTGCCTCTTTTCAGAAGTTCACGGAGATCCAATTGGAGTCGGCAGCACATGGAGCGAACCGCATTGGGTTTGTAGGCCAGAGGATTTTCGACTTTTTGGCCGTTTTCGTCAAAAGTATATTGACTACCAATGAAGTTTTGAAAATATGAAGAGCCGATTTTGGCAGTATTTTCAAAAAGCAGGTTGGTATTTTCTCCATACCAATCAAAATCCTCCGTGATATTGACCGTGGGAATCGGAAAAGTAAATGGCTGGCCATTGGCATCCCCTTCGGTCATAATGGTATAGTAGGCCCGGTTGATCAGATTCATTTCAGGCTGAAAATTCTTGTAAGTCAACTCTTCCAGTGAACTTACCCCCCGCTTATTGGCCTTTTCCATCAGCAGATCGCAATCTATTCCCGTGAACAGATGAAGGTCATCCTTGGTAGGCATCTGGTCTTTCAGATCCTCCGGCACCACCCAATCCAAAGTCACATTCGTAAAAGGTGACTGACCCCAGCGTGCCGGGACATTGAGATTGTAAACAAATGACCGAATGGCTTTTTCGATCTCTTTATAGTTCAGCTGGTCTTTGAAAACATAAGGAGCCAAGTAGGTATCGAAAGAGCTGAAGGCCTGTGCCCCCGCCCACTCGCTCTGGAGAATCCCCAAGAAATTGGCCATTTGACCCAACGCCTCCCTGAAATGTGCCGGAGGACGACTTTCAACTCTACCCCTCACCCCATTGAATCCTTCATTGAGCAGGCCTCTCAAGCTCCAGCCGGCACAATATCCCGTCAGGCAATCCAGATCATGGATATGTAAGTCACCGTTGCGATGGGCATAGCCCTCCTCTTTGCTGTAGATCTTGTCTAGCCAATAATTGGCGATGATCTTTCCGGCGACGTTGTTGACGAGTCCAGCATTTGAATAGGACGTATTGGCATTGGCATTGATCCGCCAGTCAGTTTGCCGGACATATTCCTCGATGGTCTGGGTGCTGTCCACGTAGGTCGTGTCCTCGTTCAATCCGGCCACATGTTCCCTTTGTAGTTTGCGGGTATGTCGATAGAGCATAAAGGACCGCATGACCTCAAAGTGACCTGAATGATAGAGTTCCTTTTCGATCAAGTCTTGGATTTCCTCAACTGCCCAGGTGGTTTTGGTTTCCAACTTTAGAATCACTGCACTAAAGACTCCGGAATCGTATTCCTTTTGGACACTTTGAAAGCCTTTTTTCAGGGCATCTTCGATTTTAAATGCGATAAATGGAGCATATTCTCCATTGCGTTTGATGACGTATTGGTCCATAGACAGCGATTGTTAGAGACATAATGACAAGTCAATTTTAAGACAATAAAGACAATTTCATCCTTTTTATAAGGGTAATTTTACTCAGTTTTGGACCTGACCTAAATCATCAAATCGCGACGTAAGAAATTGGCCACGTTATCTCGAAACACGCATAGTGCGGGATAACTTTTTTCCCCATTTCAAGAAGACACCCGCCACAGTCACCTAAAAATTGTTACACTTCAATTAAACTTTCTGATAGATCTATTCCCAAAAAAGGCAAGAAAATCCGATGAAATCCAATTTCCAAGACTCCTTTCCAATCGTGGTTCACGATGTTCGAGAAGGCACCATATACGGTGTCAGGCATAAAATCTCCCCGCCCTCCTGAGTCTCCCCCCAGAAACTGGAATTACATGAAACCTAAAGGAGTTTTGCCACTCGAAAAAATATTAAAGGATATATTTGTCTTTTATTATTGAATACTTATTTTTGACCTATCAAATGATCCTATACTCATTTATGGATTCAAAAATGAGGATGGATTATACCCTTGAAACATGGAAATCATCGCCCATATCCCTATCAGGGAAATTATTTCGAAGAACTACCGATCCGCACTGGTGTTCAGGGCATTTGGAATTGACTTTTGCTGTATAGGAGATCTGACGCTCCGGGAGGCCTGCGCCAGAAAAAATGTGGACCCAAAAGACTTGGTTGAAAAGCTCGAAGAAGCTTTTGCCCTTCCAGATGAGGAGATCAATGATTTCCATAGCTGGCCATTAAACCGGCTGGCGAATTTCATAGAGACAAAATATCATGGTCTCATACGCGAGCGGTTTCCGGTGATTCAGAAATTTCTCAAGCGGATTGTGAAAGTTCACGGTGCCTTTGAACCCAACCTGAAAAAAGTCAAATCGCTATTTGATCAATCCACCGGTGAACTTCTGGATCATATGCAACGAGAAGAATTGATCATTTTTCCATTTATCCGAAAAATCGTCGCCGGAGGCAAAAGCAAGGATC
>CAZTJM010000230.1:0-592 GCA_964613865.1 uncultured Limnohabitans sp.
TCACGCACGGTGCTGTGAGAGGTTTGGGGTGAAATTCCCCTTACCTACTCGACTTATTTATGCTTTAGCGAGAGAATGGTGTTGAACTATTTTTGTGAGATCAACTTATTTAGATCCACTTTAAAACCTCTACTAGAGAGTTCATTTGCCAGTCTTAATTTCCAAGAATTACTGTCAGAGTAAATAATATATAGAATTCCGTTTATGTCAGATGGTAATTCGATTCCATTTTCACAAATGATTGAAATATTGTTTCTTCCAAGTTTTGCTAAAAAGTATCCAAGTTCTAAAATTACATTTTGTCGCGCACGTCTTTTGCTTTTCGCTTCCTTTTTTGATCTTCCTAAGTCGTCACCGGTCATTAATATAATAGCAAATTCAGTGTCACTGTAATTTTCTATATTTTCAATTATTGTTTCTCCATGTAGAGGCAATTCATTTAAAATAATTGGTTTGAGTCCTAACGTGATAAGGAAGGAACTCATTTCAGTCTTTAAAAGGTTGTCGTGGCCATGTACTACAAATACTTTCTCTTTTTTTGAGTACTCTAGACTTCCTTTGGTTATTGTTGCTTTAGGCTCGTGATTGGGTA
>CAZTJM010000230.1:602-6096 GCA_964613865.1 uncultured Limnohabitans sp.
CTTTTATCTCTGCAAAATATTTAGGATTGATTCCCAATAGCTCAAAGTCTTCAATGATATTTGAAAGATCTCTCCTTTCTTTAAATTCTAATATGAAAATAGAAATTAGTTTGCTTACAAATTGTAGCACCTTCTCACTTTCTTCTATCATATTTATGAAGAAAATAAAGACTGTCAAGTTATCGCCATAGTCATGATCGTGTCCAGCAATGATATATGTTCGCTCATCTCTAGCTTTTTCCAACAAGTTTCTCCATGATTGATCGAAACCCTCTAATACTAGCAGTTTTTTAAACTCTCTGCTTTGAAGAAAGTGACCAATTCCCAGGTTGTCTAAATCACTATATAATACCTCATATCTAGGATTTACTAATTGACTTCTCATATAATTGATTTGTTATTTTCCACTATCCCAATCTCCTCCTCATTCAATCCATACAGCTCATACACCAATTGGTCGATTTCGGCTTCCAGCGTCGAGGTATCTGCGGCAGGATCTTGCTTTTTGGATTCCAGTATTTGCTCAACCAAGTTTGAAATCTCAATCGAAATTCTATCATCTTCCTTTACTGGCATCGCTCCGAGATACTGCTTCTTCCAGCGAAAGAAGCCTCCTCTGATCGAGGAACTTACCATCGAAAACATATAGAGAAACAGTTTTGAGTTTAGATAGCCCAATAGGAATCTTGATGAATTTGGAATTACATAAGCCGTTGTATCGTAGTAGTTTTGATTCAGTTCTATGCTGAATTGGTTTCGATCAGCTATTTCAGCCAACATAATCTTCTCCTTTTCAAACTCCTCATAGTAATCCACAGCATCCTGGATTTCATACCATTTGTAAGTGCCTGGCTTTCTGCCTGGCCAATTATTTCCTTTGAAATCTTTTGGTTTGGGTTCTAGGCTTTTGCGGAATCCTTCGAGGTGGGTGAGAATGGCGGGATAGTTTTCGATAGCTATTCCCCTTCGGGTGAAAATCAAAAACTTATCACTTTTCGGCTGCTGATAGCGCTTGATATCCCTTCCTGCCAGGAAGGGCTTGATCACTTCTGCACTTCGAGGATCTTCGGCGATCAGCCGATCTCTGGTCTCCTGATCGATGACAAAGGCTTCGTTGAGTCCGGTTAGGACACCTCGAAAGATTTTTCCTTCTACATAGTCCGAGAGTGGAACTCCCTGGGACTTAAGCTTGAGCAGGAGGGCTTGGGATCGACTGTCGGTCAGCGTCCAGCCTTCTTCCGAAAGACCTGCAGGGGAGACTTCCAGTTGGTTTTGTCTAAGGTAGACTTCCATGCTTTCAGGAAAGTCCAGCGTGTCCAGATTGACTGCCCGGAAATGGGCTCCGGGGGCACTTTTGCCCAAAGCAATGATCAGGGGATAGGTGGTCGCCTCCTCGAATACGGGCAAGTCCCCAAAGTCCAAGAGCTCCTGGATAGCGAATTCCTTGACATAGCTGCGCAGCGCTTTGCCATATCCCGCCCGCATCCATTTGTTGGGAATGATGAAGACGAAATTGCCGGAGGATTTCAGCAGGTTCATGCTCAGCTCCACGAAGTACACATAGAGGTCGGCCGTGCCTGCGAAAGTCCGAAACCTTCCCTGCAGGTAAGGTTTTAGAGCGGAAAACTCCTCTTGACGGATATAGGGCGGATTGCCGATCATCACATCAAAACCCACAAAATCCCCTTCGTCATTTAAGACTTCCGGAAATTCAAATCGCCATTCGAAGGCGTTTTCATAGATCTGGTTGGCTTTGATTTCCTCGATTTGGGTATCGAGTTTGTTCAGCTCCGCAGTGACTTTTTCCACCCTGGCCAGACGGAGTTTCTTTTCTTTGGCTGATTCCTCGAAGAGGCCGGTTTGGCTGGTCAGGTTGTACAGCTCTCCGCCCAGCTTCGCTTTGCGGAGGATTTTGGGATCGTTTTTGGCGATTTCCGAGCGGAAGTTGGTTTTGATCTGTGCGATCAGCGCTTCCATCGCCCGCTTTTCGTCCTTGGTTTTGGCATTGCGATAGGTGGAGACGGCGACTTTATAATCTTCGATCTTCCAGGCTCCCTTGAGTGCTGACTTGAGGTCAGAATCCAGCGCAAAGCGGCTGACCAAGGAGTTACCGACCTTGATATTGATGTCGATGTTGGGCAGGGTTTCAAGCTCCCGTGGACCTGTCAGGTTTTTGTATTCTGGCCGCACTTCATCCGAGCCTTCATAGCATACCGGCGAACTGTTGGTTTTGGTCGAATTCGCCTCCTTATAATAGGCACTTTTCAGCAGCTCAATCCAGAGTCTTAAGCGGCAGATTTTGACTGAGTTGGGATTGATGTCCACCCCGAAAAGGCAGTTTTCGATGATCGTCTGCTTCTCGTGAAAGAGAGTTTCCTGGATTCTTTGGGATTCTTTGTTGTTCGGGTTGTAGGCAAATAGTTCCCCGTCTTCGTCTTTGACGATGAGTTCGTCATTGACCACCTCGATTTCGTATTCCTTTAGTCGCTTTCCAGATCGATCTTGGAGGATCTTGAGGTCGTTTTTGACCGCTATGATTTCATTAAGAGCAGAAACCAAAAAGTGCCCGGATCCGACCGCAGGATCGCAGATTTTCAGAGAGTTGACCAGTCTGTTGGCTTCCGCTCGATCTTCGATCAGGTCATACAGGTCGTCAAATTCGAGCGATGAACCCTCCAAGGGTTCCGAACCCTTGGAGGGTTGGGCACTCTTGGAGGGTTTACGATACCCGGCCTCGACAAACTTCTGCACAACAGCCTTCCGGATCGTTTCCCGGCACATGTACATGGTGATAAAGCCGGGGGTAAAGAAGGAGCCGTCTTTGTAGCCGTTGATTTTCTCGAAGATCAAGCCCAAAACAGAAGCGTTGATCAGGGTTTTGTTGTCCTCCTGGATTTCTTCCGATCCTTCACTTGCAAAATCATAGGCATCCAAAAAGCGGAAAAGGTATTCCAGGGTATTGAGTTCCCCTGTCAGCTTTTTGCCTTGACCGTCCTTCAAAACCGTGGATGGGAGTACCGGAATGGTTTTCTCGTTTTTGAGAAAATTGACCATGATGGTCTTTTGCTCCATCTCGGTCGGCTCAAAGAGCGAGGAGTTCAGATAAGGAACATTGGCGAAAAGTGCCTGGACCTCTTCGTTGCGATCTTCGCTCTTCTTGGCCAATACCTGGAAAAACAGGGAGTTCAGATCATCCCAATCGTGGATTTTCTTCTTGTTGAGAAAAGAATAGGAGGGATCGCCTTTGTGATAAGATATGAGCTGGGCTTCCAACAGCTTGAGAAAAAGCACTCGGTTGATCCAGGTGATGCTCAGCTCCAGTCCGACATTGAAGAGTCGTTCCTCGGAGTTGCTGCCGTATTGACTGGGCTTCGCCAGTTGGCTGATCTTATCGTAAGTATCGAGCTGGATGATCGCATCCTCCAAGATGCTTCCAGAGTTCCGACTTCCTTTGGCGTGTCGCTCGATGAGCTTTTTTCCTCCCTCTTTGGTCTCAGTCAGTCCGATGATATGCAGCAACTCGGCATAGAATCGTCTGTCCAGACTGTTGCTGTCGTTGGCAAAGGGCAGCTTGAGCAGGTGATTGGGAGAAAGAAGCTTGAAAAGTGCGATCAGTTTGTTGTCATCGCCTTTGTCTGCATTTCGAAGCGGCTTGTCATATTCCCGAAAGTCGAAATAGGTGAAGGAAATTTGATCCTTGACCTTTTCGATGGCAGGCTCTGCGATGTTTTTGTAGAAAAACTCCGTCTTCACCTCAGCCAATCTCCCGGCTTCAAAATCCTCGAATTGCTTGACCAAGGCCTTGTTTTGGGCAAAAAGACGGTCAAAAGTGAGGGCATCGAAGACAAACCATTCGTGGATATTGGTCACGACGAGATGTTTTACTTCCAGGTTGTGGTGCGTGATTCTTTCCCTGAGGTAGTAGAGCACCAGTTCCTGAAAAGCCTTTCGATTAAGGCTTTCTCTGGAAATCATTTCCGACTTACTGCTTGGCTTTTTGGCCTCGATGATGACTCCCACACTGGACTTGGCGCTGTCTCCGGTGTGGATGACCAGGTCGTTTCGCCCTTTGGTATTGATGAAGTGGGAGGGATCGTAATAGGTTTTTTTCAGAAAATCGCTGACCAAATTTTTGTGAAACTCTTCTGATTCCGACTCATTGATTCGGTCGATGAGTTGGACCAAATTAGCCTTGAAGCCCTCGATGGCCGAGCGATTGGGCTTTACTTTACGAAATGCGGGATTTAATGCTTGTTTGGGCTTGAGGTACTTCTCGGTCATCGGGAATCAGCTTGCTGGAAAAAACTGTCCTCAAGATGCATTTTTTTTGACTAAAAAGGCAATAGGAAGAGAAATATGGACTTAAAAAAGCCAGGCGCGATCAAGCGCTAACCACAGTCGCAATTATCCGCTAAACCTTGTTGGAATAGTAGTCTATAAACCAGTTTGGGACTGATGCATCATCCATAGCATCCCAATTCTTTTCCCCTTTCAGATTCTTAAAATGGGCGAATAGTCTAAACGCTTCACCATCTTTTGAGTTGTCAAAAAAGTATGCCTGATAGGCGACTTGAGCGGCTTCAAACATCAGGTCTAAAGATCGGTAGTATCGCTGTTCTATCTTATCCTCGGGCACGTCGTGCCCACCAAGTTGGGTAGTACCTTTACGCGGTATTTGTTGATTTCTGGAGCTTCGGTGGAAACAAAGTACAAGTAAACCTTATATCCCGCATCCTTGGCCTGCTTCATTATTTCGATCTTAGAGGGATGGGAAAAGACGGTTTCAAAGGAAAACTTCTTTCTCTCCATAAGAAGTTTTTTTCTCAAAAAATCAGCAATGATCTGGGCAAGACGCTCGCTGAATTCTGGTGCGAGAAGTTTTACATGATTATCAGCAAGGGAGAAAGTACTCACAAAGTCTTCCTTGGTGAAGGATTTGGAAATCAGTCCGGAAGATGTGCTGATCTGTACAAACTCTTCTGATGTGGTTTTAATACGGTAAGCACCAAATTCAAGCTCTTGGGTGGAAATGTTTTTGGCTATGTCGTCCGCATTGATGTAGATTCCGAAATCAACCGGGACTTCACTTACTTTGTGGTTTCTGACTGCCTCTATAATTGTGCTTTTCCCAGAGCCATTAGGGCCTGCAAACACGCGAAGGCGCAATTCTGGCCTAATCGAGGACAAGTTTTCCCCGGATTGATGCTCCTTTTATTTCTTTGATTCGATCGATACTTCCGTCTTTATTTTCTCGCACGAGCCACCCATTTTCCGCCTTAATTACATAGCCAACTGTCTCCATCGCTTGTTCAGAAGCTTTGATCACTGCAGCTGTTGCTACCCGGACTATATCTCTCTTGGTTAGATAAGCTGTCTGACTTTTGATCTTTGAAGTGGATTTTTTATTCTTCATACCTCAATTTAGTCGATTATTTCCCAATACAAAAATTCCTAAAGATGTTCTCCAAGAGGTCATCGGTCGTGATTTCACCAG
>CAZTJM010000231.1:0-2368 GCA_964613865.1 uncultured Limnohabitans sp.
AAAGCTACCAGGCATCCGAAGTAGCCGAGGTCGTGGATGTGCTGCAAATCCCCGCCTTTCTCTGCCGTCAAACAGACTTGCTTTTGGCCGCGGGAAACACCGGAAAAGCGGTGAAAATCAAGCGGGGTCAGTTTATGGCGCCAGAAGACATGCAGTATGCCGTCACCAAGATTCGATCTACGGGCAACGACAACGTTTGCCTGACCGAAAGGGGTTTTTCTCTTGGTTACCACAACCTGGTGGTGGATATGCGAGGATTGCCGATCATGCGTCAGTTTGCACCCGTGGTATTTGACGTTACCCACTCGGTGCAGCAGCCAGGCGGACAAGGGGGGACTAGTGGAGGCCAGCGCGAGTTTGCGCCGATTTTGGCCAGGGCAGCAGCTGCGACGGGCATCGACGGTTTTTTCATCGAAACCCACCCGGAACCTGCCAAGGCACTCAGCGATGGCCCAAACCTGATCCCTTTACATCGCATGGGAGATTTCCTAGCCATGTTGAAAGAGGCTTGGTCTTTGGGAAGAAAATATCAGGATTTTAATGTTCAATAACCTCTATAGTCTATGCAAAAGATATTTTTAGTTTTACTGTTTTTTATTGCTTCTCCCGTAGTTTTTGCTTTTCAGAGTACTGAATCCGATCCCATTTCAGCCCTCTTAAGGACCAAGCTTGAGCTTGAGAATCCGACCGAAAAGTTGGAGGTTTCCGGCAGGGTGTTGGAAAGCGACGTGCTCGTCCATAGATTTTATGCGGACAGGGATTTCGAGGAGGTCTGGTCTAGAAACGGAATTCTTTTGGAATTGGCCTATGAGATGCGGTTTGAAATTCGCCAGGCAAAATTTGACGGCCTGGTGCCGGAAGATTACCATCTGGCATTGATTGATGCCTACTTCCAAACCTTTGAAGCAAACAAGGCCGCGAAGAAACCCAACGAGGCTGGAGAGCTAGTCGCCTTGGAACTGCTCCTGACCGATGCCTTTTTTGAACTTGCCGAAGACCTCGAGCTGGGAAAGGTAGATCCTGCAAAATTAAACGGAGATTGGGAGATCGCACGCAAGACTTCCCGAACGAGCTACTTGGATCTCTTGAACGAGGCTATTGCAACGGGCGAGGTTAGGCAGAATCTGGAAAGCCTTTATCCAAAATTCACCATCTATAAAAAGGGACGCGAAGTACTGAGAGTGATGGACGAGCGTGCCAAGGCCGATACGCTGGACTGGAAGGCTGTCAAACTGGATAAGGCAATCAAAGTGGGCGAAAGCCATGCCGCCATTCCGGTTTTGCGCGAGCGTCTCAACTATTGGGGCTATGCCAAAAGCCAGTCGGTATCGGATCCCAAATTGTATGATTCGACCATGTTTGTGGGTGTCAAAGAATTTCAAATGAGAAATGGCATGGAACCCGATGGGGTGATAGGTAAGAATACGGCCATTGGCCTAAACGCCTCACCGGCGCTGTTGATGGAAAAGGCCGCAGTAAATTTGGAACGTCTCC
Source organism: uncultured Limnohabitans sp. (assembly GCA_964613865.1). Taxonomy (GTDB): domain Bacteria; phylum Bacteroidota; class Bacteroidia; order Cytophagales; family Cyclobacteriaceae; genus Algoriphagus. Next base: position 1,495 of record CAZTJM010000231.1, read on the forward strand.
GTTGGTTGCCTGATACGGTTCAAAACTTGGAGTTAATCCTAGTCAACATTGCCAATTATCAACTGGACTACCTAGATCGACTGGACACGATCTTTTCGTCGCGTGTGATAGTTGGAAAGCAATACCATGAGTCTCCGATTTTTACCGCGGAGATGAGTTACATCGTGTTCAGCCCATACTGGAATATTCCTCCTTCGATAGCGAGAAAGGAAATTATTCCCGCTGTCCGAAGGAATCCCAGCTACCTCAACCAAAAGAACATGGACGTGGTAACTTTTTCAGGAAAACAGGTGGATCCTGCCAGTATCAATTGGTCGGCGAAGACCTTTCCGTACATGATACGGCAAAAGCCAGGCGGCAGCAATTCCCTTGGCTTGGTCAAGTTTATGTTTCCAAACAGCCACAACGTATACATACACGATACACCTTCACGCTCGCTTTTTTCCAGGGAGGACAGGGCTTTGAGTCATGGTTGTATCCGGCTGGAAAACCCGGCCCTGTTTGCCCAGACCTTGCTCAAAACCGATCCTAGCTGGACGGCGGAGAAAATCGACCAGGCCATGCACCAGAACAAAGAGCAGATCGTCAGCCTGCCCCGCAAGATTCCCGTGGTGTTGCTTTACCTCACTTTTTGGGCAGACTCTAAGGGACAAGCACATTTTAGACAGGATATCTATGACCGGGATGCGGAGGTCTTGGCGGCATTGAAGCAATAGACCATCGGCATTTGCTGTGGAGTTTTTCTCATTGTGGGAAAAAATGACCTCGTTTTCTAGCCTCACTTCTTGGTGGTTTTTGAGAAATGGTTTTCTTAATCGGCTGTGATCTAATGTATTGTGCCTTGTTGCCTACAATTCTGTCACCTTGCGTACGG
>CAZTJM010000231.1:2468-6051 GCA_964613865.1 uncultured Limnohabitans sp.
CTGTGATCTAATGTATTGTGCCTTGTTGCCTACAATTCTGTCACCTTGCGTACGGGCTTTGAAAAGGAGAGGTCGATACCAAACCACCTTTTATGAACAAGAAGATTGTCATTCCGATCGCAGCCGCTATTGTTTTAGTCGTAGGGCTTTTCTGGCTTCTGGGAAGCTCTGACCCCGAAATATCTGCCGAACTGGAGCAGAGTCTCCTAAGCGAGGATACGAACTTATTGGAGTCGGGACGTACCGAACAAATCCGATCTTTCTACGCCTCTAGGGAATTTGAGAGCATTTGGCTGGACGGAAACGGTCTCTCGGCAAAAGGGAAGCATCTGCTGGCGCAAATCGAGGATTCCAAGTACGACGGACTTCAGCCAAGCGACTACCATTTGGAAGAGATCAGTGCACTCTCGTCCAATCCCGAAAAGGACAAAAAGAAGTTTCGCAACCTATCTGACGGAGAAAAAGTGAGGTTGGAGTTGCTTCTGACCGACGGTTTTTTCATGCTTGCCCACGATTTGGAAAAGGGGAAGGTCAATCCCTCGGCATTGGATTCCAGTTGGAGATTTGAGGAGAAAAAGACGGAGGCTGACTATCTGAAGTTGCTGGAAGAGATAGCGGATGGAGGATCTGTGGAAAAAGCCTTTGCGAAGCTATATCCCGCCTCGGAACTCTATGCCAAGGGAAGGGAGGCTATCGAAGAGCTCTACGAAATTCAACAAAACGACACGTTGGAATGGGACTTTGCGCGAGTAGATGGGGCTATCAAAGTGGGAGAGAAGCATCCTGCAATACCCGAATTGAGGAAGCGACTGGTATTTTGGGATTTTCTGAAGCCCTATGACGCTGATGAGCCGACGCTTTTTGACTCGACCATGTTTGCAGGCCTTCAAAAGTATCAGGCCTCAAACGGAATGAAGCACGATGGGGTGATCGGGGCCTTGGTCGCCGAGTCGCTCAACAAATCCCCCCAGGATCTCATAGACATTGCGTCTGTAAACATGGAACGTCTGCGATGGATGCCGGAGATAGACTGGGCGCAGGAGATGGTCTTGGTGAATGTAGCCAACTATCAGCTGGACTATCTTCAAGATTCTGACACGGCATTCACTGCTAAAGTCATCGTCGGCAAAGAATATAATGAATCTCCATCCTTTGCTGCGCCGATGAGTTACATTGTTTTTAGCCCGTACTGGAACGTCCCACCGTCAATCACCGCTGATGAGATCGTACCAGCCGTGCAAAAAAATCCCGACTACCTCTCCGAGAAAAACATGGAAGTGGTCGACGAGAAGGGTGAACCTGTGAAAGCTTCTAGGGTCAATTGGTTCAAATCGGAAGGCTACCGCGTCCGTCAAAAACCTGGCGGGGACAATTCCCTGGGGTTGGTGAAATTTATGTTTCCCAACGAATACAACATCTACATTCACGATACGCCGGCTAGAAGTCTTTTTGAGAAAGAAACCAGGGCGTTGAGCCACGGCTGCATTCGGATCCAACATCCCGATCAATTTGCTAGGGTTTTATTGGACGATCCGGAGTGGAGCGAAGAAAAAATACTGGAAGCGATGAGTAAAGGTGAAGAGCAGACCGTGAAATTGGACCGTAAAATCCCAGTAGTTTTGCTCTATATGACCTTTTGGGCAGGGAAAGACGGAAAAGCCAATTTCAGATCGGATGTATATGGTCGGGACGCTACGCTTCTAAAAGCTTTGCGGAGCAAGAAATCAGGCCTTGATCAGGCTTGATTTGGAAAGGTAGTTTTGGTCTTTTCCAAAGATGAAAAGCAAGGATCCATCTTTGATCAGGTTGATAGCTTTGGCAGAAAGCTCGCTTGGAAGCGCCGGACATCCTAGACTTCGGCCTAATCTTCCCACCGATGCGGCAAACTCTTCTCTTGCGTAGTCGGCTCCATGGATGACTATTGCGCGGTTGCGGGCTTGGTCGTTAAAACCTTTTTCCAAGCCGTCAAGTCGCAGGGAATAGCCATGCTTTCCATTGTAGGTCTCTGCGGTGGTATAAAATCCCAAGCTGCTTTTGTACGATTCCGGTTGGTTGGAAAAGGACTTGGCCATCAGCTCGCCTGAATTTCTTCCGTGGGACACCACCGAATGGAGCAGTATTTCACCCTTTTCAGGATCGATTATCCACATACGCTTGGCCGTGGAGGGTAGGCTAAAATCTATTACGGTCAGGACTTTTGATTTAAGATTTTCCTTCATTTTACTCCAGCCCTGAATCGCAAGGGAAAAGACTTCTTTGGATGGCAGACTGGCGTTTTCGCCCTTCAATCCCTCATAGATGAGTGTCGCTGGATCAACTTCGGGACTTGTATTGGGCTTGTCTTTGGAGAAGTTCGGATTGGGAAAGATGCTTATAAAGAGCAAGAAGGTAATAACCAAGGACTGATAACTCATACGCTAATAGGGTGAATCTGCAAATTTAGGATCATATTCCATTGATTCAAACGAGCTAGTTGTCAAGTTCTTATAAATTGGCATTAAAAGATGTGAAAACCTGTGGGGAACCATCCTGCACTAGCTTTCGGTTTTCATGTCGGCAGGGCAGATTTTAATACACAACATTAATTCTGTAATTTTGCCGTTCTCTCTTCCGCAGAACCATAAAAGCGGACAAAAATTCAAAATCGCAAACAAAAGTCGAAAGACGGTTGTTTCACCCATTCATGAAAGTATCGGTATATCGGAAGGAACACTTCAACGCTGCGCATCGTCTTTACAATCCCGCTTGGTCTGATGAGAAGAACGAGGCCGTTTTCGGCAAGTGCAACAATCCCAGTTTCCACGGCCATAATTATGAATTGGTCGTAAAACTCAGGGGAGAGATCGATCCGGATACCGGATACGTGTTTGATATGAAGGTGCTCAGCGACTTGGTCAAAGAGCATGTTTTACGAAAGTTTGACCATAAAAATTTAAACCTGGATACCGATGAATTCAAGAATCTCAATCCCTCTGCCGAAAACGTTGCAGTGGTTATTTGGAATATTTTGAGGGAAAAAATTGATCGGAAATTCGAATTAACGATTCGGCTCTATGAAACAGAAAGGAACTTTGTTGAATACGATGGGAATTGACCTGACACGTACTTCCTTCGATGAAATCGGTGAAGAACACGTGGGTTCCTCTCTCGAAACCCCCCTTCGGGAAGATGCTTTTGCAATGACTGACGAGCTGAAGATCGAACTGATCGAGAAGCATTTTAGGGAAATCATGAACATACTCGGGCTGGATCTTTCCGACGACAGCCTAAAAGGCACTCCACATCGCGTCGCAAAGATGTACGTGAAAGAAGTGTTCAGCGGCTTGAATCCCAAAAACAAGCCAGCGGCCAAGCTTTTTGAGAATAAATTCAAGTACAACGAGATGCTGGTGGAGAAGGACATCACCTTCCATTCCCATTGCGAGCACCACTTCGTGCCGATCTATGGCAAAGCCCACGTGGCTTACATCTCCAATGGACATGTGATTGGGCTTTCCAAGATCAACCGAATCGTGCAGTATTACGCCAAGCGTCCGCAGGTGCAGGAGCGTCTGACCATGCAAATCGGTAATGAGCTCAAAAC
>CAZTJM010000232.1:0-6022 GCA_964613865.1 uncultured Limnohabitans sp.
AAAGGCCTGATTGTGTCAGCCTGAGCACTGGAGCTACGGGAGTAGCGTATATCGAAGGCCATTTACAGTAAGTATAGCCGCATTTCGACTTCGCTCAATGTGACAAACATCAGTTATGAGACAGCCTCTTTTCATTTCAAATCCGAAGCACATTCAGCACGCAATTATTGGCAGGCAAAGGACACTAATTCTGCTTCTCTCTCCTATATTCAACGCCTGACCTTAGACAAAATCGATGAGCCTTAAAATACCCGGACTATTCCTCCTGCTTTTCTTAAACTTTTTCACCCTCCACGCCCAAAGCACCAAAGCCTGGACTCGGTGGTGGTGGATGGGCTCCGCAGTGAGCAAGAGCGGTATCAAAGCTCAACTGACGGCTTTTCACGAAGCCGGGATCGGCGGCGTGGAGATTACGCCGATCTATGGCGTCAAGGGTCAGGAGGATAATTTCCTACCATTTCTTTCCCCTGAATATTTGGAAATGCTGGAGTACACTACGCATTTGGCCGACAGTCTCGGCATGGGGGTAGATATGGTGCTGGGGACAGGTTGGCCCTACGGAGGCCCCCAGGTGGAGCCTGAGCATGCAGCAAAGCGGCTGGAGCACCAAGCCTTTGAGCTGAAAGCCGGAGAAACCTTTGACCAGGTGTTGAGTGCACAAAACCCAAACTCCAAACTGGAGGCTGTACTTGCATACGGACAGGGGGACTTTTTCCTCGACCTCAGTGACAAAGTACAGGAAGACCGCTTGCTTTGGACAGCAGACCGGGATGTAAAAGTCTACGCGGTGTATGAAGCCAAGACTGGACAGAAAGTCAAGCGGGCAGCACCCGGCGGAGAAGGTTTCACATTGGACCACTATTCCCGCGCAGCGTTTGTAGACTATGTGGTACCCTATGACGAAAAGCTGAAAGCCCCCATCCGTGCAATCTTCAACGACAGCTTCGAAGTGTACGGGGCGGATTTCACGCCGGGCTTTTTTGATGTTTTTGAAAAACTAAGGGGCTATGATCTCAAGCCCTACCTGAATCTGTTGATCGAAAAAGTGGATTCGGAACTGGCCAAAAGAGTACGTAGCGACTACCGGGAAACCTTGGGCGACTTACTCAAAGTTGAATTTGATAGACCTTGGACCGATTGGGCCCATTCCAAAGGCTTTCTAACCAAGCTCCAAGCCCACGGCTCCCCCGGCAACCTCCTTGACCTCTACGCCACAGCGGATATTCCCGAATGCGAGACCTTTGGCTCTATGCCTTTCGACATCCCAGGCTTGAGACGGGAAGAAAGCGATATCCGACCGGGCGATGCAGACCCCATGATGCTCAAGTTTTCGTCCTCCGCCGCCCACATGACAGGCAAGCCCCTGGTTTCGTCGGAAACCTTTACCTGGCTTCGCGACCATTTCAAAACCGCCCTTTCCCAGACCAAGCCAGAGCTGGAAGAGCTGTTTCTCAGCGGAATCAACCATATTTTCCTCCATGGCTCCACCTATACCGATCCCCAAGCGGAGTGGCCGGGGTGGAAGTTTTATGCCTCGGTCAACTTCAGTCCGCAGCTGTCTTTCTGGCGCGACGCTCCTGCCCTGTTCAACTACGTTGAAAACTGTCAACTCATCCTGCAAAGCGGGCAACCGGACAATGAGATCGCACTCTATTGGCCGGTCTATGACAACTGGGCAAAATACTACGAAGGCAATACGTTTTTCCAATTCAAGATCCACTCCCTAAATGAATGGCTGCTGGAGACTCCGTTTTACCGAGCCGGCCAGAAACTGATGAAGGAAGGTTACTCCTTGGACTTTTTCTCGGATGAATTTCTGCAAGGCGCCCGCGTGGAAAATGGACAAATCATCTTCCCCGGCGGAAGTTATCAAGCTGTCATCGTGCCTGAGGTGGCTCACATGCCCATCGAGACCCTTCGCAAGCTGTTGGAGCTGAAAGATTCCGGTGGACGGGTGATCTTTCTGGGAAAGCCCGAATCGGTGCCGGGCCAGTTTGATCTGGAGCAAAGACTGGCTCAACTGGAGAAGTTGAACAACGCTGTGGAAGTCTCCGAAGATTTGTTGGAAAGTCTAAAGGCCGAACGAATCATGCCAGAAATGTTGGTGGAAAGCGGCTTGAAATTCATCCGCCGCAAGACCGCCGAGGGGCACTCCTATTACTTGGTAAACCATCTGTCAAATGACTTGGACACCTTCATCCCGATCAATGTAGAAAGCGTTCACTTCAGCCTTTTTGACCCTGATACCGGACAGGCCGGGGTAGCGGAGACAAAGGAAGAAGGTGGAAAGACCTTCGTCCGTGTGCAATTAAAGGCCGGAAAAGCCCTGTTTGTCCTCACCGGCCAAAGCGGAGTTGGGGAAGGCTGGAAATATTGGAAACCCACGGGTTTGGCCCAGATCGTCAAGGGCCCATACCAACTTAGCTTTATCGATGGTGTCCCTTCGTTGCCCAGTCCCGAGAGCTTGACCGAGTTGCGGTCTTGGACCGAGTTGAACGCTGGTACCGAAGCTTTTAGCGGCACGGCTGCCTATGAAATGTCTTTTGACAAGCCGGCGGGCAAGGCAGATGCTTGGATGCTGCAACTTCCCGATGTGCGTGAAAGCGCCCGAGTATATCTCAATGGCAAATACTTCGGAACGCTCTGGGCCAACCCATTTGAGATTCTTCTGCCCGAACTCAAAGAAGGGAACAACCTACTCCGCATTGAGGTCACCAACCTGTCCGCCAACCGCATACGGGCCTTAGAACTTTCCGGAAAGGAATGGAAGATCTTCCACGAGATCAACATGGTCAATAAAGATTACCAGCCCTTTGACGCTAAAGCCTGGAACCCGATGCCTTCGGGACTGATTGGTGAGATTAGAATTCAGGGAATGGTAAGGAAATAACGCTATGCCGAATCATTTTTTCCTAATTCGAAAGGTTTTGAAGCCTCATTTTTCTTTTTTCCCAATGAACTCCCGCACGAGCTGCCTGAGCCTAGGAACCACCATTTCCTCAAACCATGGATTTTTCCTCATCCAAAGCCTGTTTCTCGGCGAGGGATGAACCAAGGGGAGAAACTGGGGCAGATAGCTTTCGAAATTCCGGACAGTCTCCGTAAGCGTGGCTTTCCGCTGAGCTCCCAAATAATAGGCTTGGGCATAGCTGCCGATAAGCAAGGTCAACTTAAGGTTGGGCAGGTGCTGGCGGAGCGGCTCGTGCCAAGCTGGTGCACATTCCCTCCTTGGCGGGAGATCCCCGCCCTTTCCCCTACCCGGATAGCAAAAGCCCATGGGGATAATGCCGAAGATCTTCGGATCGTAAAAGGTATCCCTATCCACCGCCAGCCAGCGCCTGAGCTCCTCTCCGCTGGGATCGTTCCAGGGAATGCCAGTTACATGCACCCGCGTGCCTGGAGCCTGACCGATGATTAGGACTTTGCTGTCCGGATGGGCCGAAAGCACCGGCCTGGGCCCAAGGGGAAGATGATTTTCACAGATCCGGCACTGCGTGACACGTTGTAAAAGCGATTCCAGATTCTCGTACATGGGGTCAATATCGGGATTTTGTGTTTTTATTACCCGAAAGGAAGGGATAAACGACAGCTGGCGAGCCAGTATTTATCGACCCCTAGACTTCAAAATTTACCAAAAGAACCCCACATGCTTTAGCCAATTGATATATGGCAACTCAAGATTTGAGTTGCTTAAGCATTCGCTCGGCTGCTTGCGTGATTTTCAGTAGGTAGTTCTTCGAAAAGTAGAAATAGAAATTCCGGTAATATTTGTTGTTGATAATATTCGGACGATCCTTCAATAGACTTCGGGTATTTTTCAGCACAATCAAGTTCCGGTTTACAGCACTCCTGCCGCATACATGAACAAACAATGCAAGTCGGTGATCATGCGTTCCATAAAGACAGTTCAGTTGATACGGATCATGGATGACCACATGGGATCCGTATTTGGGAACAATATAGTCAATGACCAATTTCTGCTCGAAGGGAAATGGGCAATTCTCACGCTGTGCGTAGATCTCATCCTCCCAATGGATCGCCTTTCGATGCACCAGCTTTACCCCCGTGTTTACTGGAAAACCCCAGGGTTTTTCATGAAAGACATGATACAGAACCGACGGGTCGCTTAGATCAATGAACTCTTCTATACGTCTATCCATTGCCTGGATATAGATGTCGGTATCAAGCCACAGATACCAATCTGCATCCGGGAAGGCCTCGCTGGCCTTTTTCATCAGCAGACATCGACGAAAATGCAACTCGGAAACGACAAACGGTACCGGCGTTTCTGAATCGTAATACAAATCATACCCATGTATCCTCGCGTATTCCCTTAGAACGTTTTCGGTCAACTCCGCGAAAAGCACACCCTTTGGATAATGTCCAGAGACAATACAAATCTTCTTTTTCTCAGTCATAATGCATCAAGTACTTCCTTTATTCGCTTTCGATTTCAATTGGAAAGCTATGCTTTTCGGAGAGGAATAGCTCTCCATTCAAATATGAAAGTAATTTTTGTGAATATCTTAGCAAGGTATCAAGTAGAAGTATTTTGATAAAACTATAGAGTGGCAGGCCTCAATATTCTTCGAACTCTTTAGCAGTAATCCAGCGCGGGAAAACAGACCGAAAGAGTCTCATTTCCGTCAAAAGTCTAAATTTAACCCTATGAGCAAGCAACCTGAAGTTTGGCTGCGAGGCCCGATAGCCGGCCTGTCTCCACTTTTGCAGCCGGTGGTACATTCCATCAAGCAAACGCAGGAAGAAATCCATGAACTGATGAAAGACTTTCCTTCGGAGATGCTGTGGGAAAAGCCCGCCGGTGTTGCCTGTCCAGCTTTCCACCTTCAGCATATTGGCGGAGTCATGGATCGCATGGCCAGCTACGCGCAAAGCCAGATTCTAAGCGAAAAACAATTTGACGCGCTAAAGCGGGAAGGGCTCAGAGACGAGCACCTGACCACAAGCATCCTCCTCGAAAATCTGGATGGCCAGATTGAACTCTTTGTGGGCATCGTGATGCAGACCGACCCTAATACCTTGGGAGATTTTCGCCCGGTGGGAAGGGCAAAGTTACCCTCTACGGTAGGAGGTTTGCTTTTTCACGCAGCAGAGCACGCCCAGCGACATTTGGGTCAATTGCTGGTGACGGTGAAAATGATCTTGGCGAATAAGTAGACCACAGCAAATTATTAGAACTTCCTAATCCGACTGTGCTGCTTTCGGAAAAACAGTACAGTCGCATAAATGAATTAGTGGTGAACCGCGCTTGATTCAGTCCCCGTTGAGACATTCTTTTCCCCCAGCTTATCCATGGTGTATTGCAGGAGGATAGGGATCTTAGAATTTTCCGCCAAAGCCAAGGCTCGTGCCGCGTCCAATTCGGTCAGCGGTTCCAGAGCATACCAAAGCATGAGCGGCAAGTTGTGGTCAGTCGCATCCCCAGCCCGCTGGGACAATGCAGACAAGACCTCCCAGCGCTCATCCGGCTGTAAACGCAGCATCGCAGATACCAGATACAGCCTGACCATGGCTGAAGAATCCGTCTTCGCCAACTCTACGAATTTGGCAAGGGTTTCGCCCGAGACAGTTTTGCTTTCACTCAGCAATTGGATCGACCAGCTGCGGATATACTCGTCTGAATTGGAGAGCAGGGCTATCATTTCTTTTTCACTCATTGCTCCCATCGCATGCAGCGTCCACAAAGCACGGAGCTGATGAGACACCTCGGGATCCTTGGCGAGGATGGCTTTCAGTGCTTTTTGGGACTTGCGGTTGCCGCCGCGCTCCTGCAAGATCATCCGCGACTGACGGGCATACCATTCGTTTTCGTGAGTTTGGTAGTTGGCCAGCTCCAGATCGGAGGCTTCGTAGAGGTTTTCGATCACGAAGACGTCCTTTTCGTGGCTGATCTTAAAAATCCTTCCGAGCGTCTTGTCGTGTACGTCGGGATTGGGGCTGTGGCATTGGTTTTTGTCATACCAATCGATCGCAAAAACCGACCCGCTGGCGTCGTATTTGA
>CAZTJM010000233.1:0-6014 GCA_964613865.1 uncultured Limnohabitans sp.
TCCACTTGGGGTTTCGTTCAGGCTTATATATTTTACCAGCTAAAGCTTAGTTATGAAAACAGGTATCTTGTTAGTTTTTCTTTTGCTGAGCGGAGTGTCAGTTTTTGCGCAAGGTAGCCTTGAGTTGAAAGTTTATTTCGGTGTAGCAGGAGCGCTAGCGGGTCCAAAACAGCAATTGACGGGTTCGAGCTCCGTTGAAATGGAGGGTTTCAAAGAGTTTGGGCTATCGCTTTCGAAAAATGTTGGAGGGAAGTTTCGTCTGAATGGAGGTTTAGCCATTCTCGATAGTAGCGTAGAGTATTTCCCCAATTTCTCTTCTTGTTTCAATTGTCTTTCAATTGTGTACGAACACAATCCTAATTTTCGGATGCTCTCTCTACCGCTCTATGCAGAATACGAGCTGACCAAATTTCTTTTTGTGGCTGCCGGGCCTGTGGTCGATTTTCAGCTTTCAGAAGGTAACAATTTTGATGACCAAAGTGGCGTAGGCTACTTGGTTGGCTTGGGTGGTAAAGTACGGGCGGAGAAGTTTACTTTTTCACTGTTTCCCAATTACAAGCGGCACGGAGTCATTCCTTTTGAAAGGAATGGGAATGCAAAAGATATTCTACAGGAGTTAGGAGTTCAGTTTGGGGTGGGATATCGGTTTTAGGAATTAATCAGTCTGCGGTTTAAACGGGATACGGCCTATTATTTCAATCAAAACCTCTTCCTATGAAATACATTTGGATTCTAATATTGGTTATTTTTTCTTCATGCAATAGAGAAGATGATCAGCCTTTTGAACTGACTGCCGAGGGCTTAATTGGAACTTGGGAGCACTATCAGTCTCAGGGCAATACCGGCGGGGGTGACTATTGGACGCCCTATGAGGCTTCCGGCCGGACGATTACCTTTTTTTCCCGAGTGGAAAGTTTAGCGCTGTCGACTATTTCGGTTGTACTGAAGGTGAGTTCACTGTCGCGGATAAAAGTGTTACTTTTTTCTTTGATTGTGGAGAGGAAATACCTGACCTGACTTACGCTATGGGGACAAAAGAAAGCGACCTGGTTCTATCTCCTAGCGCACCCTACATTTGTTTCGAAGGGTGTTCATATATTTTCAAAAAGATTGAATAAGCAGCATTGACTAGCTGATCGCGTCCCAATCAATCTTTTCGGCCTTCAGGGGTAAATGTCTGATCCGGCTTCCGGTTGCGTCAAAGATTGCGTTGGCGATGGCCGCGGCGACAGGACCCATCGCGGCTTCTCCGGCTCCCATGGGTGGAGTTTCCGGTCGGTCAATGAGATGCACTTCCACCTCCGGGGCGTCTAACATGCGAATGATGGGGAAGCTTGTCCAGTCTTTGCTGACAATTCCACCCTGATCGTATACCACCTCTTCCATCATCGACCAACTGGCGGATTGGATCATTCCTCCTTCGGTCTGATTTTTAAGTCCATCCGGGTTGATCACCAAGCCCGAGTCGATCACTCCGGTTAGTTTTTTGAGTTTGTAGCTTTGAGCTACTCGGTCGATTTCCACTTCTGCCAAGACCGCAAAGTAAGATGTTGAATTTTTGTATCGGGAGTAGGCAATGCCGAATCCGTTGCCAGATGTTTTTTGTCTGGATTTCCAGGCAGTTTTCTCAGCAAGAGTTTCCACCATAGTCTTTGCTCTTGGATCTTCCAGGTTTTTCAGGCGAAAATCGATCGGGTCCTTTCCTGCTTTGTGGATCAATTCATCCAGGAAGGACTCCATCGCAAAGGTGTTGCCATAGGCTCCCAAGCCCCGGAGTGAGGAAGTTCGCAGTGGACCAGAATAATTGTAAAGCAAAAGTTGTTTTGCCGGAATGCTGTACTCGGGAATTCCGTTGCGATAGGAGCCTCCGGAAAAACCTCCTTTTCGGAATTCTACAGGTGGCTCGAGATGACGAGCGGAGACGAAACTTCCTGCTCGGCCATTTGGGCGGGTGCTGTGGGAGTCTGACCAGATCTTGGTTTCCCAAGCGAGGAGATTTCCGTCTGCGTCCATTCCCGCTGAGAGCTGGAAAGCCATAGCCGTCCCGTAGGGTTCCCATTGATGCTCGGATTCCCGCATCCATTGCAGGCGGATAGGTTTGCCGGGGAATTCCTTCGCGATTAGTGCCGCTTCGCCGGAAACGTCATCGGCGCCGTTGTGCCCATAGCAGCCCGATCCCGGTACTCCGATGCAGCGGATTTTGTCTTCGTCCAATGAAAAAAGATCAGCAAGTGTAGCTCTCATCGGGTAGACTCCCTGCGTAGCCGTCCACACCGTCAGCAGGTTTTCTTCCCAAAGTGCCACCGAGCAGGATGGCCCCATTGACGCATGCATGTGATAGGGGCGAAAGTATCCAGCTTGGTGCTTGAGGGGAGCCTTTTCGATCTTCTCAGTGATTCCCTCGGACATTTGGACGTCTTCAGGAGTTCCTGAAGTGTTTTTCATGGAGTCCATCAGTTGGCCGGGTAGCGTTTCGATAGGTGATTTTTTCCAGACCGCCAAGGATTTCATCGCTTCCCAGGCTTTCACTGCCTGATACTCACGCTCTGCCACGACGGCTAGGAAGCTCCCATTGCGGATTACTTTCATTACCCCCGGTATGGATTCCACCTGATTGGAATTCAGGGAATCCAATCTCGCGGAGTAGGAGGGAGGATGAAGCACTCTGGCATGAAGCATCCCAGGTAATCGCAGATCATGGATGAAGTGCGATTCGCCCTTTGCCATCTTCTCGATATCATCCCGCTTCAGCGCTTGTCCGACGTAATGGTATTGTTGGAAGTTCTTGGGCACTGCTTCTCCAGTGACGGTGCCTTCGATGATTTTTCCTTCCAGAAGTTTCCAATAGCTGATCTTGTCTCCGGATGGGGATCTGATTATGCCATCTTTGACCGAAAGCGAATTTGGCTCGGTACCCCACCTTTCGGCCGCCATTTTCAGTAGGTGAAGCCTTGCCTCGGCCGCTGCGTTTCGGATGGCTTTCCCGCTTCCCTCAACTGAGTTACTTCCGGCTGTAAATCCCTCGTTGGCGGTCTGCCCGGTGTCGGAGTTGATAATGCGACAACGATTCGGCGATATGTCCAACTCCTCCGCTGCAATCTGAATCAGGGCGATTTTGATTCCCTGTCCCAGTTCCTGCTTGCCGGACAGCACAGTCAGGTACCCCTCGGCATCCAGCCGGATCCATGAATCAATGAGCTTGTTGTCAATATGTGGACGAACCGGGATGCCGGGGTATTTAGGCAACTCCTGTTGGGCTCCTTTTGTCTGGCAAAACGCAAGAGGTAAAAGGTTAAAACCTATCATTAGATGCCCGGTCGTTTTCAGAAATGACCTTCGGGTGGTATCCGGTAGATTCTGCTCTTTCATCCTTTCGAGTTTAGCTTTTCTGAGGCAAGCTTGACAGCCTGGATAAACCTCGAATGGGTACCGCAGCGGCAAATCACGGGATTGAGAGCTTCTTTGATCTCGATTTCTGAGGGATTGGTGTTGGACGTCAAAAGAGCGACTGTGGAAATGACCATTCCATTGAGGCAATAGCCGCACTGCGCAGCTTGGGTTTCGATAAATGCTTCCTGAACCGGGTGGAGTTGGCCGTTTTTCGCTAGACCTTCCAGCGTGGTGATTTCTGTGCCTTCGAAACTCACGCAGGGCCTTAGACAGGTAGGTTCGGCTTTCGAGTCTGCGAGTACCATGCATGCCCCGCACTGATGGAGTCCGCACCCATATTTTGCGCTGTTGAACGCAAACTCTTCTCTCAGGATGTAGAGTAGGGGTTCCTCATGGTCTGCCGAAATGGTTTGTTTTTGACCGTTGACTCGTAAGCTTATACTTTGGGTCATGATATTCAGTGGTTTGAAAATCAAACTAAGGAATGTCGGCCTGAAATGCAATTGGCTTTATACCAAAGGCAGGCTACAGGATCTGCCGGAATAGAAAATGCGGCTTGGGTAAAATAAAAAAAAGCACCCTTTTCGGGGTGCTTATTTGGAGGTCGCGAGCGGATTCGAACCGCTGTACGAGGTTTTGCAGACCTCTGCCTAGCCACTCGGCCACGCGACCATTCGCTTTTCGGAATGCAAATGTAGGATTAATATTTGCCAGACCAAACAGCGCTTTTAGAAAATTAATCCAGTCCTCAAATAAAATTTGCTTTCTACGGGATAATTTTCATGGGGTTTAGGTGGGGAAATGCTGATAATCAGCATGGTGCGGAAATGGCGCAAAAAACCATTTATTTATAACGATTCTAAATTGAAAATTCTTCATTTTGATCTCTGTAAATACTAGAAAGTCAGCTAGTTAAATGTTTAAAAATCGGATAGCAAGGCAATTTTCCACTCCTATATTCATATTTGAAAAATTGGGTTCCGATAGTACCTTTGCAGGGGTTAAAGAGAACCTTAAAAACTATTTAATTAGCTATAATATGTTATCCAAACGCTCGTTAGTAGGGATTCGATTGAGTTTCCAGACGCTGGCAGTGCTGCTTTTCATGCTGATTGGGGTTTCGGCTTATGCCGCAGATCCGGCGGTGGCAAGCAGCGAAGAAGCGATTGCGGCAGGTAAGACTGTCTTCAATGCCAATTGTAAGCAGTGCCACAAACTCGATGCAAAAGGTGTCGGCCCTGCTCTGAGAGGTGCTACCGACAGACAGCCTCTTGACAAAGTAAAGAGCTTTATCAAAAATTCACAGGCAATCATCGGTTCTGGAGATGCGTACTTCTCAGCGCTTTTCAAGGAGTACAGCAACACCGTCATGCCTGCTCACGAATTTTTATCGGATGACGATCTGAACAACTTGCTAGCCTACATCGAGCACGGGGACAAAGTGGACCCGGCAGCGGCGGCGGCTACAGCAGGTGGTGAAGCGGGTGCCGCAGCAGGTGGAGGAATCCCGAGCGAATACCTCTCTATTATTTTGGGAGTTTTGGTTGTCGTGTTGCTGCTGATTTTGGTGGTTTTGGGATTGATTATCTCAGTTCTTACTAAATATATCAATAAGCAAGACCTTCCTGAGGATGACAAGGAGTTCGTTTCCCAAAAGACTGACTTTGCCAAGATTTTTAAGAGTGACGCCTTTATTATAGTGGTGACCGCCCTGGTGGTTGCACTGGTTGCCAAAACAGCGATTGACGGATTGTACTCAGTCGGTGTGCAGCAAGGATATGCGCCTACGCAGCCTATCGCCTATTCCCACAAGCTTCACGCGGGTGATCTTGAAATTGCCTGTCAATATTGCCATACCGGTGCGGAAATCGGCAGGTCTGCCAACATCCCTTCCCCCAATATTTGTATGAACTGCCACACCCACGTTCAGAACGTGCAGGGCAAGGAGGGCATTTCTCCAGAAATCGCCAAGATCTATGCAGCGGTGGAAAACAACCAGCCAATTGAGTGGGTAAGGGTACACAATCTGCCTGACTTGGCCTATTTCAACCACTCTCAGCACGTAGCGGTAGGCGGCATCGAATGCCAGACTTGTCACGGTCCGATCCAGGAGATGGAAGTGGTGGGACAACACAGTGCATTGACCATGGGCTGGTGTATCGACTGTCACAGACAAACTGAGATTGCTACCGAAGGCAATGCATACTACGATAAGTTGGTTCAACTTCACTCTGACTCCAAGGATGCCCTTAAGGTGAAAGACATCGGTGGTCTGGAGTGTGCGAAGTGCCACTATTAATTCCTTATCCTTTTAGCTAATTCATTCCTAGAAATAAAAATGAAGGAAAATAAAAAAACCTACTGGAAGGGGCTCGAACAAATTAGCAACGATGCCGAGTTTGTTAAGCATGCCGACAAGGAGTTTGCGGAGCTTCCGACTACACTCAGCGAAGACGGCAATTCCTCCCGAAGAGATTTTCTCAAAGTGATGGGATTCAGCTTGGCGGCAGCTACTTTGGCGGCTTGCGAAGCTCCGGTGAGAAAGGCTATTCCTTATGTGAATAAGCCGGTTGACATCAACCCTTCCATCCCCAACTATTACGCTTCTACTTTTGCCTCAGGTG